>CAKZJK010000056.1 GCA_936942565.1 uncultured Caulobacter sp.
CCCAAACGTCGATGGCGCCCCGAAACGTCGCTTGATGGCGTCGGCCAGCGCGTCTCGGACCTCGCGATAGGCCTCCAGCCGCGCCTCGCGCGAGCCGTCGACGAGGGTCGGATCGTGGGTCGGCCAATACTCGATATCCACGGCCCGATCACGTGACAGCTCGACCGCTCGGTGCTGCGCCTCCGGCGTCAGCGAGACCACGACGTCGAAACTGCCGTCCTCGAGCTCGGCGAAGGTTTTGGGCTTGTGGTCGGAGACGTCGAGGCCCAGCTCGTCCATCACCGCCACGACGAACGGGTCGACGCCCTCTCCCGTCGGGTCGCCCTTCAGTCCACACGAATCGACGAAGGCCCGCTTGCCGTAGAAGCGCTTGAACAACCCTTCCGCCATCGGCGAGCGAACGCGGTTGTAGTTGCAGGCGAACAGCACCGCGTCCGGAAGCTCCCCCACCCCTACCCCCGCCAGTGCAGGGCGCAGATCAGGGTGAAGAGGCGCCGGGCGGTGTCCAGGTCGGTCTTGACCTTGCCCTCCAACCGCTCGCGCAGCAGGTTCGAGCCCTCGTTGTGCAGGCCGCGCCGGCCCATGTCCAAGGCCTCGATCTGCTGCGGCGTCGAATTGCGGATCGCGGCGTAGTAGCTGTCGCAGATCAGGAAGTAGTCCTTGATCACGCCCCGGAACGGCGACAACGACAAGAGGTGTCGCCGCGCGTAGTCGGGTCCCGCGATGTCGAACGCCAGGCGATTCTCGATCAGAGACAGCTTGACGTCATAGGGCCCGCCATGGGCCTCGGCCGGCTCGAAATAGTTGCCGTCCAGAAGGTCGAAGATCGCGACCTGGCGCTCCTGCTCCTGGTCGCGCGAGACGGCGGCGAGGCTCTGCTCGTCGATCTCGATCGATTGGATCCGTTGGCGGGCGCGGTCGTCTGGCGGGCTCATCTGGCGCGGGAGGTTCGCGCGTCAGGCGCCGGAAGGCAACCTTATCGCCGCCGATAGGGCGTGGGCGGGCAGCCCCTCGGCCTTCGCCAGGGCCACGGTGTGCGGTCCAAGGATCCCGAACGCGGCGGCGTCGCACTTCACGATCGAGGTGCGCTTGATGAAGTCGTAGATCGACAGGCCCGACTGGAAGCGCGCCGCGCGGCTGGTGGGCAGCACGTGGTTGGAGCCGGCGACATAGTCGCCGATCGCTTCTGGCGTCACGCGGCCCAGGAAGATCGCGCCGGCGTGGCGGACGCGATCGGACAGCTGCTCGGGATTGTCCATCGCGAACTCGACGTGCTCGGGCGCGATGGCGTCGACCAAGGCCGGGCTCTCGTCCAGGGGCGCGATGATCACCGCGCCGTGGTCGCGCCACGAGGCGGCGGCGTCCTCGCCGGTGTCTTCAAGCGTTCGACGACGGCCTGCTCGACGGCGGCGGCGAAGGCCTCGTCGTCGGTGATCAGGATCGACTGGGCGGCCGGGTCGTGCTCGGCCTGGCTGAGCAGGTCGGCGGCGATCCAGTCGGGATTGTTCTTGTTGTCGGCCACGACCACGATCTCGGACGGTCCCGCCAAGGCGTCGATGCCCACGACACCGTACAGCCGGCGCTTGGCGGCGGTGACGAAGGCGTTGCCGGGTCCGACGATCTTGTCGACCGGCTGGATCGGGCCCGCGCCATAGGCGAGCGCGGCGACGGCCTGAGCGCCGCCCACGCGCCAGATCTCGGTGACGCCGGCCTCCTTGGCGGCGGCCAGGACGGCGGGCTGAAGCTTGCCGGGCGGGGTGACCATGGCGATGCGGTCGACCCCGGCGACCTGGGCGGGCACGGCGTTCATCAGCACGGTCGAGGGATAGGCCGCGCGGCCGCCCGGGACGTAGACGCCCACGGCCTCGAGAGCCGTCCAGCGCCAGCCCAGCTCCACGCCGGCCTCGTCGGTCCAGGCCTGGTCGGCCGGGCGCTGACGGCTATGATAGGCGCGGATGCGGGCGGCGGCAAAGGCGATGGCCTCGCGCACATCGGCGGGCGTGGCGGCCCAGCCCTGCTCGATCTCTTCCGGCGTGACGCGGATCGTCTCGGCGGTCAGCTCGACCTTGTCGAACTTGCGGCTGAAATCGAGCACCGCCTCGATTCCATGCGTCTTGACCGCTTCCAGCACGTCGCGCGCGGCGGCGTCGACATCGGCCGGCGAACCCCGGCGTTCATCGAGAAAGGCCTTGAAGGCGGCCTGGAAATCGGGAGCGGAAAAGGAAAAGCGGCGCATGCGCTGCTAGATGCGGCTTTTACGCCGGTATGCAAGTCGGAATTCGCCCCTAGGACTTTACGTCCTAGTCCGCGTGACCCGGCGTGCGCGGCGTGCTCCACGGATCGGAGACGTCGGCCAAGGCCACGTCCAGGCAGTCCACGGCCACCCGCATGTCCCCGCCGCCAGCGAAGGTCAGGGTGACAACGCCCGCCGGGGCCTCCTCGGCCGCCTCGAAGGCGATCGACAGCAGCTCGACCACCGCGCCCTTGGCGTCGCGGCGCAGGTTGCGCGCCTGGACGCCCGTGACGTCACCGAACTGCAGGGCCGAGCGCACCCGCTCGCCCGCCTTGGCGCGCTGGCCCAGCGCTTCCCAGCGGAAGCGGTTGCAAGCGATCGTCAGGGTGCGTCCCTGCGCGTCCCAGCGGATATCGCCGATCTTGGCGACGGCGTCCTGCAAGGCCGCCGACAGGACCGCGAGATCCTCGGCGTCCCGGGCCAACAGGCGAAGCGACTTGGCGTTGTCGGCCATCGGCTAGAGCTCCGGCTCGCCGTCGCCCTTGATGCGACGGACTTGAGCGCCACAGGCGCCAAGCTTCTCTTCCAGGCGCTCGAAGCCACGGTCGAGGTGGTAGATGCGCGACACGGTCGTCTCGCCGCGCGCGACCAGGCCGGCGATCACCAGGCTGACGGAGGCGCGCAGGTCGGTGGCCATCACCTCGGCGCCTTCCAGCTGCTCCACGCCGCGCACGCGGGCCTCGCCACCGGACACCGAGATGTCGGCGCCCAGGCGCATCAGCTCGGGGGCGTGCATGAAGCGGTTCTCGAAGATGGTCTCGCGGATGCGGCTCTCGCCCTTGGCCGTGGTCATCAGGGCCATGAACTGCGCCTGCAGGTCGGTGGCGAAGCCGGGGAACGGCGCGGTCTCGATGTCGACCGCGTCCAGGCGGTGGCCGTCGCGGCGAATGATGACGCCGTCGGCGGTGGGCTCCACGCCCGCGCCGGCTTCCTTGAGCTTGTCGAGCAGGGCGTCGATCAGGCCCGGACGGGCGTTGGTCAACCGCACTTCACCGCCGGCCATGGCGGCGGCGACGGCGTAGGTGCCCATCTCGATCCGGTCGGGGATCACCGCGTGGGTCGCGCCCTTCAGGCGGGCGACACCGGTGATGGTGATGGTCGGGGTGCCGGCGCCCTCGACCTTGGCGCCCATGGCGTTCAGGCAGTCCTGCAGGTCGGCCAGTTCCGGCTCGCAGGCGGCGTTGTGGATCACGGTGACGCCATTGGCCAGCACGGCGGCCAGCATGGCGTGCTCGGTCGCGCCGACCGAGACGATCGGGAAGGTGATCTCGGCGCCCTTCAGGCCGCGAGGAGCCTGGGCGTAGACGTATCCTTCGTGCAGGTCGATCTTGGCCCCCAGGGCCTCAAGAGCCTGCAGGTGCAGGTCGACGGGACGCGCGCCGATCGTGCAGCCGCCCGGCAGCGAGACCTTGGCCTGGCCCGAACGGGCGACCAGCGGCCCCAGCACGTTGAACGAGGCGCGCATCTGGCGGACCAGATCGTAGGGCGCGAAGCCGCTCATGATCTCCGGCGCGTGCAGAAGGGTTTGCTGGCCGTCGGGGCCATCGCTCTCGGTGACCTGGACGCCCAGGCGCGTCAGCAGCTTGCCCAGGAAGCGCGTGTCCGCCAGGCGCGGCATGTTGGTCAGGCGCAGCGGCTCGTCGGTGAGCAGGCTGGCCGCCATCAGCTTGATGGCCGAGTTCTTGGCGCCGCTGACCGGGATCGTCCCGTTCAACCGCGCGCCGCCGGTGATGGCGATGCGATCCATTAGGTCCCTCGAACGCGTCCAAGCGGGGGGTGCTCGGCGCGGCTCACATGTGAGGGGCGGGTTCTATCCGTTGCAAGAGGGGTTGCAAGAGCTCCCCGGCTAAATTTGGCCGTCTAGAGGGGCGCGGAAAGGTCGTAGGGCCGCTCGTCCTCGGGCCAGCGAAGGTCGTGGGTGGCGCTGGCGAGGTCCAGGGAGACCTGCGCCAGATCGATCGCCCTGCGCATCGCCGCCAGCCCATCGCGTCCGAACGCGGCCTTGCCGAAGTCCGTGTCGAACTGACCGCCGTCACCCGCCAGCCGCACCGCGACGGCCCACCCCTCTCCCTCCGGATTGGGAAACGGCGGGGAGAGCTCGACGCTCAACGTGGCGCGCGCCCCGTCGCGATGACTTATCCCCAGCAACTTCCGAACGACGGTATATGGCTTGGGCGCGGCGCGCGCGGCCTCGATCGCGGGGTCGAAATCGCCGGAAACCCCACGGGACGCGGCTTTTCGCTTGCGCAGGTTGGTCCGGAGCGCTTCGGCGAGTTTGGCCTCGCGGGTCGTCTTGTCGTCGCTGGTCGGCATATCGTCGGGGTGCGGCGACAAAGTTGTTCGGTCAAGACGATTTTGGGCTTGGCGTTCGCGATTCTCCTCGCTATACGCCCCCTCCTCGTCGCCGCCGTAGCTCAGTGGTAGAGCGCATCCTTGGTAAGGCTGAGGTCGGCAGTTCAATCCTGCCCGGCGGCACCATGGGGACCCAAGTGACGAACTTGGGTCCCCACCACTTCTCCAGACAATCCAGACTTTGTCGCGCTTTAGGCGCGAGACCGCGTTTTCGCGCGCGGACGCTGTCCGGCGCATCGAGCGGCCTGGCTGGCGCTCGCGGCGACCGCCAGGAGGCGGCCGCCGGCTCTTTGTCGCGATCTTAGTGGTTCTCGTGGGTGGGCACGATCTCGGGCGCGGCGAGGCGCAGTTGGTCCAGCGCCACGCGCCCCGTTCGAGCGACCACCTGGATGATGTGAGGGCCGGGAGAGAGCTCGGAGCCCACCGAGGCCGTCAGCAGGTTGTCGAGCACCCCTTGCGCCCAGGCCGGCGAGCCCACGGCGCGCGACCAGGACACCGTCTGGACCGGACCGCCATCGATCCTGACGTCCAGCACGATGTCGCCGCCCTGCCCATCCGGGAAGATCGGCAGCACGCCCAGCCGCGGACCGAGCCCCGTGGAAGGAACCTCGACCTTGAACGACAGAGACGCGCCAGCGGCGTCGGCGATCATGACGCCACGGCCGCGTCCGACGCCCTCGACCAGACGCCAGCCGGTGTTGGCCGTGAAGGCCTCGGCCTCGATCGTCAGGGCGCCCGTGGAGCCAGCGTTGTCGACGACGCTCAGGAACGCGCCGGAATCGGCCGTCAGCCCCGCCCCAGGCAGCGGGATCGAGCGGGCGCGATAGATGCGCCAC
>CAKZJK010000057.1 GCA_936942565.1 uncultured Caulobacter sp.
CCGCCGTGGGCAATCAGGTCGCCGAGATGAAGGCTCCGCCGCCGGCGAACAGCCAGCCTCAGGACCCGGCCGCTGGCCTGCAGATCTATCACAGCGAGGAAGCGCAACCATCGGCGACCTTCGCCGCGCCGCCCGAGACGCCGCAGCCGCGTCCGGCCGTTCCGCTGCCGACCGCGCCCGTGCAGACCGCCGCGCTTCCGCCGGCCAAGCCCGCCGCCGCGCCGACCATCGAATCCCTCGCGACCGACGCCGTGGCGCCGAAGCCCGCGCCGAAGCCGGTCCAAGTGGCCGCCGCGACGACGGCTCCCAAGCCTGTCGCCGCCGCGCCGGCCGCCGCCGCGCCGAAGCCCGCCGCGACCGCCACGGGTCCCGCCTCGGTGCAGATCGGCGCGCTGTCATCGCCCGCCCTGGCCGACAAGGCCTGGACCGACGCCGTGCGCCTGGCTCCCGGCCTCGCGGCCGGCAAGGGCAAGAAGGTCGAGGCCGTCGACAAGAACGGCACGACGCTCTACCGCACCTCGGTCACCGGTTTCCCGACCCGTGAAGCCGCCAAGGCCTTCTGCGAGGCGATCGCCGCCTCGGGTAAGTCCTGCTTCGTCAAATGAGCCTGCTGATGGGCGCCTCTTCCGCCGCCATTCTCGGTTGCGCCGGGACCACGCTTACGCGTGAAGAGGAAGAGTTCTTCAAGGACGTGAAGCCCTGGGGCTTCATCCTGTTCAAGCGCAACATCGCCGACCCGAACCAGGTGCGCGCCCTCACGGCCGCCCTGCGCGAGACGGTCGGTCGGCCCGACGCGCCGATCCGCGTCGCCCGCCTGCAGCCGCCGCACTGGCGGACCTATCCGCCGGGCCGCGCCTATGGCGAACTGGTCGCCAACGACCCGCTGGTCGCGCGCGAAGTGACCCGCCTCGGCGCGCGCCTGATCGCCCACGACCTGCATTCGTTGGGCATCAACGTCGACTGCGTGCCGGTGCTGGACGTGCCCGATCCGCAAGGTCACGAGATCATCGGCGACCGCGCCTATGGCGATACGCCCGAGCAGGTGGCGACCCTGGGCCGCGCGGCGGCCGAGGGCCTGCTGGCCGGCGGCGTTCTGCCCATCATCAAGCACATCCCCGGCCACGGCCGGGCCATGGCCGACAGCCACCTGGAGCTGCCGGTGGTCAAGGCCAAGCTCGCCGAGCTGGACGCCCGCGACTTCGCGCCGTTCCGGGTGCTGTCCGACATGCCGATGGCGATGACCGCCCACGTCGTCTACACGGCCATCGACCGCAAGAACCCGGCCACGACCTCGAAAAAGGTCATCAAGAAAATCATCCGCGACTCCATGGGCTTCGACGGGCTTCTGATGAGCGATGATCTGTCGATGAAGGCGCTGTCCGGCGACTTCAAACAGCGCGCCAAGGACAGCCTGTCGGCCGGCTGCGACGTCGTCCTGCACTGCAACGGCGACATGGCCGAGATGAAGGCCGTGATGTCGGGCGTCGGCCGGATGTCCAAGGAGGCCCGCCGCCGGGCCCAGGCGGTGATGAACCGGCTGGTCAAGGTTTCCGAACCCCTCGATATCGCCGAGGCCCGCGCCCGCTTCGACGCGGCGTTTGACGGAAAGTACGCTTGAGCACGGGCTTTCAGCCCACATTCGACTTCGAGGCCGCCAACGAGGCGGCCGAGGACGGCGCCGCGCTCGTTATCGACATCGACGGCTACGAAGGTCCGCTTCACGTCCTGCTGGCGCTGGCCCGCAGCCAGAAGGTCGACCTGCTGCAGCTGTCGATCACCCGCCTGGCCGAGCAGTACCTGGCCTTCGTGCAACAAGCCCGCCGCGTGCGCTTCGCCCTGGCGGCCGACTACCTCGTCATGGCCGCCTGGCTGGCATACCTGAAGTCGCGCCTGCTGCTGCCCAAGCCCGAACAGCCCAAGGCCGAGGAGCCGCCGGCCGAGGAGATGGCCGCGCAATTGGCCTTCCGCCTGGCCAAGCTGGACGTCATGCGCAAGGCCGTCGAGGCTCTGAAGGAGCGGCCGATCCTGGGGCAGGAGGTCTTCATGCGCGGCGACCCGGAGGCGGTGAAGATCGTCTCCTCGACGCGGCTGGAGGGCGACCTCTACGGCCTGATGAGCGCCTATATCGAGCAGCGCAAGCGCGAGCACAGCCGCCACTACGCGCCGCGCCCGCCGACCGCCTATCCGCTGGAGGACGCCCGCGGCCGCCTGCGCGGCCTGCTGCCGAAGATGGAGGACTGGACGGTGCTGTCCTCGGTCGCGCCGATCGAGCAGGCGCTGGAGGATGACGACGGGCCCACCCCCGCCTCGTACCTGGCCTCGACGCTCTCGGCCTCGCTGGAGCTGGTGAAGGAGGGCGTGCTGGAGGCGCGCCAGATGGAAGCCTTCGAGGACATCTACTTGCGTACGCGGGCCGAGCCGCTGCAAATCGCCGAATGACCACCGAGCTGGATCCTCTCTTCGTCGAGCGCTGCATCGAGGCGCTGCTGTTCGCGGCGGCCGAGCCGCTGAGCGACGTCGACCTGGCCAAGCGCCTGCCCGAGGGCGCGGACATCGCCGCGGCGATCGCCAGCCTGCGGGCGCGCTACGCGGGCAGGGGGATCGAACTGGTCGAGGTCGCTGGCCGCTGGCGCTTCCAGACGGCCAACGACCTGGCCTTCCTGATGACCGAGGAGCGCGAGGAGCCCCGCCGCCTCTCGAAGGCCGCCCAGGAGACCCTGGCCATCGTCGCCTATCACCAGCCCGTCACGCGCGCCGAGATCGAAGCGGTGCGCGGCGTCCAGGCCAGCCGGGGAACGCTGGACGTGCTGCTGGAGCTGGGTCTGATCCGGATGCGGGGGCGTCGTCGCACGCCGGGTCGTCCGGTGACCTTCGGCACGACCGATGCGTTCCTCGAGCACTACGGCCTGGCCTCGCTGGCCGATCTGCCGGGCATCGCCGAGATGAAGGCCGCGGGCCTCTTGGAAATGAACCTGCCGCCGGGCTTCTCGGTGCCCGATCCGCTGGGCCTGCGTCCGGCCGGCGACGAGGAAGACCCGCTGGACCTGGACGATGGCGAGACGCCGGAGTTCGCCCAGGACTTCCTGGGCGAGCCTGAAAAAGCCGACGGCTGAGGCGCGTGGCCGCTAGGCCAGGATATCGGCGACGAGGCCCGTCTGGCCCTTCTTGCCAACGTCGTTCTGGACCTGCTGCTTGACCATCTCCTTGAGCCTGTCCTCGATCTTCTTCCGCTCCTCCGGAGGCATGGCCTTCAGCTGCTCCTCGGTGACGCCGAGCTTGGCCAGCATCATGGCCCGCATCTTCTCGGCCGGCGACTTGGACTGAAACTTCAGGAACTCGTCCTTGGCGGACGGCTCGCCGATCGGCGATGACGTGGACGCGCTGACACCGGCATAGGCGTAGGGCGACGAAGAACCAATCGAGGAAATCGACAAGACGAGCGCTCCCGCGGTGAGGGTGCGACATCTTGGCAAGAAGCGCGCCAGTCGCCCGACGCCATGGTTTTCAAAGGCTTGCGCCGTATGGCCTCGGGCGGGGGCGTGGCGGCGGTCATGGTGACCGAGCAGAATTTGCCCTTCTGGGTCTAGACCGCCGCCGCCGGGGCGAACAATGGTAGCCGGCCCCGCGAACGCCTATATCTATGGGCA
Organism: uncultured Caulobacter sp.; assembly: GCA_936942565.1. Taxonomy (GTDB): domain Bacteria; phylum Pseudomonadota; class Alphaproteobacteria; order Caulobacterales; family Caulobacteraceae; genus Caulobacter. The sequence goes on from CAKZJK010000057.1 coordinate 3,648, forward strand.
TGTTGTAACGACGCGTCGCAGCGGCTATCTGGCGCTGTCGCAAGGAGTCTCGGTTATGGGAAGTCTCGGTCCTATCCACTGGATCATCGTCGCCGTCGTGGTGCTGCTGCTGTTCGGCGGCCGCGGCAAGCTGTCGGGCATCATGGGCGACGCGGCCAAGGGCATCCGGGCGTTCAAGGATGGCCTGAAGGACGACACCAGCAGCGAAGTCGCCGACAACAAGGCCAAGGGCGCGCTGCCGCGCACCGAGGCCGAGGCGGAAGAGCTTCGCAAGTCGTAAGGTTTGAGGCGCGCGGGGACGGTCTCCGCGCGTTTTGGTCCACTCTTCCCCGGGGGGTCTTTAGGACCCCGCCGCTCTAAGGCGCGTCCATGCTTCCTGATATCGGCGGCACAGAACTTCTCGTCATCGCCGCCGTCGCCCTGATCGTGGTCGGTCCCAAGGACTTGCCCGCGCTGCTGCGAAAGCTCGGTCAGTTCGTTGGCAAGATGCGGGGCATGGCCTCGGAATTCCGCGCCAGCTTCGACGAGATGGCCCGCCAGTCCGAACTCGACGAACTGCGTCGCGAGGTTCAGGCCATGCGCGCCGGCCAGTTCTCGAACCCCGTGCAGGCCGCCGCCGACGCGGTGAACGAGGCGGGCGCCGATCAGGTGTTCGCCGAGATCGACGCGTCCCTGAGCAGCGGCGCGACGCGGATGCACCCCTATGCCGGCGGCGATGTCCATGATCCGGCCCCGGCGACGGACAATAACATCCTGCCGCCGCCAACGACCGAGATCGTCGAGAAGCCCAAGCGCGCTTCGCGCAAGAAGGCCGCCGTCCAGCCGGCGATCGTCGAGCCCGCGAAGACCCCGCGCAAGCGCGCCGCCAAGAAAGACATCGCCGTCGAGGCGCCCAGGGCTGCTCCGGCGCCGCGCAAGCGCTCGGCCAAGGCCGGCGGCTCCAAAGCTTCGGACATCGTCTCGTGAACGATAAAGCCATCGGATACGACCACGAGGACGAGATCGAGTCCTCGCGCGCGCCGCTTCTCGATCACCTGATCGAGCTGCGCATGCGGCTGATCATCTGCGTAGCCTCGATCGCCGTCGCGTTCGGCGTCTGCTTCGCTTTCGTGAAGCCGATCTTCCTGTTCCTGGTCCGGCCGTTCACCGTGGCCGAGGGGCTCAAGGCCATGGAGGACGCCGGCGGCAAGCATGGGTCCTTCGACCTGTTGCTGGCCTTGGTGGGTGTAAAGCATGTCCCGGCCAGCGCCATGGCGGGGGTAACCCTGCAAGCGACCGCGCCGCTGGAGCAGTTCTTCACCAACATCAAGCTGTCGGCGTTCGGGGCCATCATCCTGGCGTTCCCGATCATCGCCTGGCAGCTCTACCGGTTCGTGGCGCCAGGGCTCTATAAGAAGGAGCGCAACGCGTTCCTGCCCTTCCTGATCGCCTCGCCCATCCTGTTCCTGGTGGGCGCGTCGTTGGTCTACTACGTGATGCTGCCGTTCGTGCTGTGGTTCTCGCTGAGCCAGCAGATCGTCGGCGACGGCGTGAAGGTCGTGCTGCAGACGCGCGTCTCCGAATATCTGACGCTGGTCACCACCCTGTTGCTGGCCTTCGGTCTCAGCTTCCAGCTTCCGGTGGTGCTGTCGCTGGGCGGTCTGGCGGGACTGATCGATTCCAAGATGCTGCGGACGGGCCGTCGTTACGCCATCGTCGCGGTCTTCGTGCTGGCGGCCATCGTCACGCCGCCGGATCCGATCAGCCAGATCACCTTGGCGGTTCCGTTGTGCCTGCTCTACGAGGTCTCTATCTGGTGCGTGTGGCTGATCGAGCGACGGCGCAAGCGGGAAGACGAAGCGGCGGG
>CAKZJK010000058.1 GCA_936942565.1 uncultured Caulobacter sp.
CTTCAAGACCACGAGCCCGAACCCGGCGGGCGGCGCGCCCATCGTCGACGAACGCGCCGGCAAGGGTGACCAGCCCCGCGCGACCTATCCCCACTGGAAGGGGCAGGCCTCGTTCAGCTGGACCGGCGGTCAGTGGAACGCCCTCTGGCGCGGCCGCTACATCGGCTCGACCACCGATGTCGCCAACGCCGTCAAGGACTCCAAGACCAAGGAGATCTTCTACAACGACCTGGAGGGCGGTTATCAGTTCGACAAGCGTGACGCCTCGATCAGCGTGGGCGTGAGCAACATCTTCGACAAAGCGCCGCCAGCCTCCTACGCGAACGCGCCGATCAACTACGACATCTACACCTACGACGCGCGCGGGCGCTTCGGGTACGTCCGGGTCTCAGCCAAGTTTTAGACCCTGACGAGAGGCGGCCGAGGCTCCCATCCCTCGGCCGCCTCGCCCCCATCTTCGCGAGCAGGACGCCATGAGCCATTCCATCGATACCCATGCCCAGCCCACGGGCATGCGCTTGCATCCCACGCTGGTCATGGTGTGGGTTCTGCTGGCGGCCGCCCTGCTCACCCACCTGATCCCCGCGGGCCAGTTCAAACACGCCGGCAAGCTGGTCGTGCCGGGCAGCTATCACGCGGTCGACAAGATCTCCGGTCCCGAGGCGCTGTTCGCGCCTTCGCCGCCGTCCAGCAAGGACAAGCCCGCCCACGCGGCCAGCCTTGTCTCGCTGGTCAGCGTGATCCCCGCCGGCTTGATTAAGACCGCGCCGCTGATCTTCATGGTGATGTGTGTCGGCGGCATGTTCGCCGTCATGCGCGCTACGGGCGCGATCGACGCCGGAATCGACCGCCTCCTCCACGCCACCGCCGGCAACCTCTATGTCCTGACGCCCGTTCTGATGCTGACGATCGCGCTAGGCAGCACCTTCCTGGGTTTCATCTCCGAGTATCTGGTCATCATTCCGATCATGCTGGTGATCGCCCAGCGCATGGGGCTGCCCAATCTGTTCGCCATGGCGGTCGTGGGCGTCGCCGCCAAGGTCGGCTACGTCGCCTCCGTGACCAATCCCGTGGCTCTGGGCGTCGCCCAGGCGGGTCTGCCCGTGTGCAGCGGCATGGGGCCTCGTCTCGGCGTCTTCGTCCTGTTCCTGAGCGTGGGCATCGCCTTCGTGCTGCTGTACCTGCGTCGCGTCGCGCCAAGGGACGTCAAGGACAAGGCCGAGCATCTTCCCGCCGCGCGCCTGACCCCGCGCCAGACCGCGGTGCTGCTTTGCCTGCTCGCGGGGTGCGTGGCGCTGGTGATCGGCGCCCAGGTCTGGGACTGGGGCAATCCGCAGTTGGCCGCCTTCTACATCGCCTTGACCCTGCTGATCGCGGCCGTTGGCGGCCTGACGCCCGCTCGAACGGCGGACCTCTTCGTCGAGGGCATGAAGTCGATGATGCTGGCCGGTCTGCTGATCGGCCTCGCCGCCGCCGTCGAGATCATGCTCCGCGACAGCCAGGTTCTGGACACGATCATCGCCAGCGCCACCAGCCTGGCGGCCGGCCACGCCGCGCCGGTCGTCGCCAACGCGCTGATGGTCATCGAGATGGCGCTGGACGTCGCGATCCCCAGCGTCTCGGGCAAGGCCACGCTATCCATCCCGATCCTCGCGCCGATCGCCCAGGCCTCCGGGCTCGGCGGTCAGACGCTGATCATCGCGTTCCTGATGGGAAGCGGCCTGATGAACATGATCACGCCGACGTCCGGCATGCTGCTGGCCTATCTGGCGACGTCCAAGGTCGGCTACGGCGAATGGGTTCGCTTCATCGCGCCGCTGCTAGCCATCCTGTTGTTGCTGGCGACCGCAGTCCTGGCCCTGGCGAGCGTGCGCCTGTGAGCGGCGGCGATCATCGAGGGGAGCGACCGTTCACCCCGCCGCCCGACGTCCACGTCACGCGGGACGTCATGGTCACCATGCGCGATGGCGTTCGCCTCGCGACCGACATCTATCGACCCGCCGTCAATGGCAAGCCGATCGACGTCGCGCGTCCGGTCCTTCTGGAGCGCACGCCCTATGACAAGACGGGCGTCAACCACGGCGACCGCACGCGGGAGGATCCAATCCCGAGATCCAAGCCCGAACTGGCCGTCGACTTCGTGCGTGGCGGCTATGTGGTCGCGCTCCAGGATTGCCGAGGCCGCTATGCCTCCGAAGGCGTCTTCGAGAAGTACCTCAGCGAGGGCAAGGACGGCGCCGACACCATCGACTGGCTGATCCATCGTCCCTGGTGCGATGGCAAGGTCGGCACGCTGGGCCTCTCCTACGGCGCCCATGTACAGAGCGCGCTGGCCTGCCTGGATCCGCCGGGCCTGGCGGCGATGTTCCTGGACTCCGGCGGCTTCTCCAGCGCCTATCATTCCGGGATCCGCCAGGGTGGCGCGTTCGAACTGAAGCAGGCGACCTGGGCCTACAAGCATGCCCTGCTCAGCCCCGCCACGAGAGCGGATCCGGCTCGCCGCGCGGCGCTTGAAGCGCAGGGCCTCCAAGCCTGGTTCAAAGCGATGCCCTGGTCCGAAGGCCATTCGCCCCTGACCGCCGCGCCGGAGTACGAGGCCTATCTCCTGGACCAGTGGCGCAACGGGCTGTTCGGTCCCTATTGGAAGCAGAACGGCATCTACGCGCGGGGCGCTTACGACGCCTATTCCGACGTGCCGGTCGTCCATATGAGCAGTTGGTTCGATCCCTACTCGATGACGGCGATCGAGAACTTCCTGGGTCTGTCGACGCGCAAGCACTCGCCGGTCAAGCTGATCCTTGGCCCCTGGACCCATGGTCAGCGTTCGGTCACCCATGCCGGCGATGTCGACTTTGGCTCCGCGGCGCCCTTGGATGGCGCGCTGGCCGACGACTACGTATCTCTGCGGCTCGCCTGGTTCGACGCCTGGCTCAAGACGCCCGGCGGCCCCGATCCCTTGCCGCCGGTGAAGCTTTTCGTCATGGGCGGCGGCTCGGGGCGCAAAACGGCCGATGGGCGACTTGACCATGGCGGCGCCTGGATGGACGCGACCAGCTGGCCGCCAGCTGGCGTCGCAACGACGGACTGGTTCCTCCACGAGGACGGGAGCTTGTCGAGGCAAGCTTCCGACGCCCAAGCGTCCTTCCGGGAGTATGTCCACGATCCGCGTCGTCCGGTGCCGACGATCGGCGGCGCGATCGCCTCGGGCGCGCCAGTGATGGAAGCCGGAGCGTTCGACCAGCGCGAGGCGCCAGGCGTCTTTGGCTGCGAGCCCCCATACCGCCCCCTCGCCGAGCGCGACGACGTCCTGGTGTTCGAAACGCCGCCGCTCGAAGAGGATGTCACGGTCGCGGGATCCATCACCGTGCGACTTCACATCGCGTCCGACTGCATCGACACCGATTTCATGGTCAAGCTGATCGACGTCCATCCGCCATCGGCCGACTACCCGGACGGCTACGCGATGAACCTGTGTCATGGGGTTCTTCGCGCGCGGTATCGCGAGGGCTTCGACCAGGAGACACGGTTGGAGCCAGGCCATGTCTACGCCATCACCATCGAAGCGTTCCCGACCGCCAACCGCTTCGTGAAGGGACACAGGATCAGGCTCGACATTTCCTCGAGCAATTTCCCCCATTTCGACGTCAATCCGAACTCAGGCGAGCCCGAGGGGCACGGACGCTCTCCCCGGGTGGCGACAAATCGGATCTATATGGACGCGGAGCATCCCTCGCGCGTGCTCTTGCCGATCCTGGCGCCGTAGTCGATCAGCGGACGGGTGAATGAAGCTCAACCTGCGAAGTCTCGAGGCCTTCCGGGAGACCATGCTCAGCGGCTCGGCCACCGCGGCCGCCGCGCGCATGGGCCTAAGCCAGCCGGCCGTCAGCAGACTGATCGCTCAGCTGGAGCAAGACGCCGGATTCGACCTGTTCTACCGCGAGAAGGGCCGCCTGGCGCCGACGCCGGAAGCCTTGATAATCTACGAGGAAATAGACCTCGCGTTCGGCGGGCTCGAGCGCGTCGACACCCTGGTGCGGGATCTCGCGTCGTTCAACACCGGCGCGCTCAAGATCGTCGCTCCGCCCAGCCTTTCGGAAGGGGTGTTGCCCAGCATTCTGAGTCGCTTCATGGCGCGGTTTCCGAACGTACGGGTCTCGATCGACTCGCGCAGCACCGAGACGGCGCGGACCATGGTCGCCAACCGCACCGCCGACTGTGGCTTCGTGAAGCTGCCGATGGACCGCACGGATATTTCCACGGTCCTCCTGTCCTCCAGCGAGACCGTATGCGTCCTGCCGGCGACCCATCCTCTCGCGGCGCACGCCGAGCTTTCGCCCCAGCTGTTGCGAGGGGAACCACTCGTTCTGCTTGGCTACGGCACCAGGACCCGTCGGCAGATCGATGACGCCTTCCGAGATTGCGGCCTCCGCCCAGAGGTCAAGCTCGAAACCCACACCGTCGGCTCGGCCTGCGCCTTTGCCGCGGCGGGTCTCGGCGTGGCGATCGTCAACGCGCTGCTCGCCACCAACTATCTCAAGCCCGGCATGGCGGTGAGGGTCTTCCGGCCCCAGATCCTGCACGACTACGCCTTCATGACGTCCGCCCTGGCCCCGCCGGGACGGCTGGCCAACGCGCTGCTCGAACAAGCGCGCGCGTACTTCAACGAGGCCGACCAGCTCGTCTAGAGCGCGATGATGCCGCGGCGGTGCGCGACCGTCACCGCCTGGGTGCGATCGGTGACATCCAGCTTGCTGAAGATGCTCCGCATGTGTCCCTTCACCGTATCCTCGGAGAGCGACAGCGCGCGCGCGATCTCCTTGTTGGCGGCGCCTTGCGCGACACGCCGCAGGACGTCGATCTCGCGGTCGCTGAGCGGTTCGGCGATGGCGTTGACGGCGATGTCGTGCGCCACGGCCGGATGCAGGTAGCGTTGCCCGCCCAAGACGGCGCGAATGGTGTCGATCAGCTCTCGCCGCAGGCTGCTCTTGAGCAGATAGCCGCTGGCGCCGGCCCGTAGCGCGCTCAACGCGCGGACATCGCCGGCATAGGTTGTCAGAACGATGATCCGGGCATCCGGGGCTATGGCGCGGATCTCGGCGATCGCCTCGACGCCGTCCACGCCTGGCATCTGCAGATCCATCAGAACCACGTCGGGGCGCAGGCGCTCGAACCGCGAAATCGCCTCTCGGCCGTCGGCGGCCTCGCCCACCACGCGGATGTCCGGCTCGGCCTCTAGCACGGCGGCCACGCCTTCGCGCAGGAGCGGGTGATCATCGACGATCAGGACCGAGACGACGTCCCTCATTCCGGGCCTCCCTTCGCCAAACCACGGCGCGAACCGACCAGCCATCGCGGCCAGCTGATCCGGCGACGGGCATAGGCCACCGCGCCCGGCGCGACCAGCTCCACATCGGTTCCGCCTTCCGGACGGCCACCCACCGTGAGACTGGCGCGGATCTTTCGCGCCCGCT
>CAKZJK010000059.1 GCA_936942565.1 uncultured Caulobacter sp.
GGCCGACGACATAGAGTAGTAGCGGCGTGGCCAGCACCGAGCCGCCGCCGCCGAACAGGGTCAGCAGCAGGGCGACCAGCGCGCCGCTCAGGGCCGCCGTCGCGTATGTCCAGACGGGGTCCAAGGCCTCACGCGCTCGCCGGGCGGTTCCACGGCGCGAGCGCCAGCAGGCGCGCCATGCCGCAGAAGCCGGTGACGCCGGCGAAGGTCAGGCCCGCCCCGACGAAGCCGGCGACGCCGAGGAACAGGGGCGAGACGGTCAGGCCCAGGATGACGCCCGTCAGCACCAGCAGGCCCGCGACGATCTGCACTTGGCGCATCATTTCCAGCGGCGCCTTGGCGTCGACCTCGACCGGCAGGCCGGCGGCGTCCCAGGCGTCGAGGCCGCCGTCCAGGACATAGCCGCGCGTCCCGCAGGCGGCGGCCAGGGTCGGCGCATGAGCGCCGGTGCGCATGCCCGAGCGGCAGGTGAAGATCACCTCCCTTGCGTCGGGCGCGCCCAGGCCCTTGGCGGCCAGGGTCGAGACGGGACGGGACAACGCGCCCCGCGCGCGGCGGCGGGCGAACTCGTCGGGCTCGCGGATGTCGATCAGGACGGCGCGGCCGTCGGCGACGCGCTGGGCGGCGTCTTCAGGCTTGAGGGGGATCAGTTGGGTGGTCATGGGCGGCGCTCTCCGTTGGAGGACAGAAGATCTCCGCGAGGACGCCCACCACCTTGACGGCGGCGGGGTCGGCGATCCGGTACCAGACCGTTTGGGCTTCGCGGCGCGCGGCCACGATCCCTTCCTCGCGAAGCACCGCCAGGTGCTGCGAAAGGGCCGATTGCGACAGGCCGACCAGGGGCGTCAGTTGCCCCACCGACCGTTCGCCATCGGCGAGTTGGCACAGGATCATCAGCCGGCGCTCGTTGGCCAAGGCGCGCAGGAGCTTGGCGGCTTCCGCGGCGCTGGCCTCGAACTGGCTGACATCGAAACGCGAGAGATCGAACATGAGCGCCATATATTAGCTTGTGCTAAATTAGCAAGTCCTTATATGAAGGCCGTGCTGATTGGAGGCTCAAGCCATGCGTCCCGACGTTCAAGCGTTTTTCGATCCCGCCACCTTCACGGCCAGCTATCTGGTCAGCGATCCCGCGACCGGCATGGCCGCGATCATCGACCCGGTGCTCGACTTCGAGCCCAAGGCCGCCCGGCTTTCCACCGCCTCGGCCGACGCCCTGCTGGACGCCGTCAAGGCGCGCGGGCTGACGCTGAGCTACGTGCTGGAAACCCACGCCCACGCCGATCACCTGTCGGCCGCCGATTACATCCGGGGCAAGACCGGCGCGAGGATCGTGATCGGCGCCCGGATCGTCGAGGTGCAGAAGACCTTCATCCCGGTGTTCGAGGCCGAGACCGCCGCCGACGGCGCGGCGTTCGACGTGCTGATGAGCGAGGGCGATCACCTGCCGCTGGGCGAACTGACCATCGGCGCCCTGCACACGCCTGGTCACACCCCCGCCTGCCTGACCTATCTGATCGGCGACGCGGCCTTCGTTGGCGACACCCTGTTCATGCCCGACTACGGCACCGCCCGCGCCGACTTCCCCGGCGGCGACGCCGCCACGCTGTACCGCTCGATCCGCAAGGTCCTGGCCCTGCCGCCGGAGACCCGGATCTTCGTCGGCCACGACTACCTGCCGGAGGGCCGTTCGGACTATCGCTGGGAAACCACGGTGGCCGAGGAGCGGGCGCGCAACATCCACGTTCATGACGGCGTCGAGGAGGCCGAGTTCGTGGCCCGGCGAAAGGCCCGCGACGCGACCCTGGCCGCGCACGCCGAGGTCGCCTTCCTGCCCCCGATGAGCGGCGGATGAAGGTCTCGCTCACCGACCAGCCTTTCGAGCCCGGCGCGCTGGTCACGGCTTTCTGCGCGGATCGCGCCGAGACTGGCGCGGTCGCGACCTTCGTGGGACTGGCGCGCGCCGAGAACGGCGCCGCCGTCGCCTTGGAGCTGGAGGCCTATCCCGGCTTCACCGACGCCGCCATCGCCGAGATCGCCGCCCAGGCCGTGGTCCGATTCCACCTGCGGGACGTCCAGGTCGTTCATCGTATCGGCCGCATCGCTCCGGGCGAGGCGATCGTCTTCGTGGCGACCGCCGCCAGCCATCGCCGCGAGGCCTTCGAGGCCTGCGACTTCCTGATGGACTACCTGAAGAGCCGCGCGCCCTTCTGGAAGAAGGAGCACGGCCCGGACGGCGCGCGCTGGATCGAGCCGACGGACCGCGATAGGTCAGACGCTCAACGCTGGGATTGAGGGAGAGACGATGTCGGACGCGGGCCTCAAGCCGGGCGGCGGGATCAAACCGGAGCTGCCGTTCACGCCGGTGCGCGTAGCGGTGCTGACGGTGTCGGACACCCGCGAAGAGGCGACCGACACCTCGGGCCAGATCCTGGTCGAGCGCATCCAGGCCGCCGGGCACGACCTGGCCGGCCGCGTCGTGGTTCGCGACGATATCGAGACGATCCGCGCCCAGGTCCGAGACTGGATCGCCAGCAAGGGCGTCGACGCCATCGTCACCACCGGCGGCACCGGCCTGACCGGCCGCGACGTCACGGTCGAGGCGCTGGAGCCGCTGTTCGACAAGAAGATCGACGGCTTCTCGGTGGTCTTCCACCTGGTGTCCTACGCCTCGGTGGGGCTTTCGACCCTGCAGTCGCGGGCCACGGCCGGCCTGATCGACGGCGTCTTCGTTTTCTGCCTGCCGGGCAGCAACGGCGCGGTGAAGGACGGCTGGGACAAGGTCATTTCCGCCCAGCTCGACAGCCGCCACAAGCCCTGCAACATGGTGGAGCTGATGCCGAGGCTCCTTGAGCGATGAGCAAGCTCACTCACATCGACGACCAGGGCCGCGCCCGCATGGTCGACGTCTCCGACAAGCCCGCCACGACGCGCGAGGCGGTCGCCGGCGGCTTCGTGCGGATGAGCGCCGAGACCTTGGCGTTGGCGGTATCGGGCTCGGGCCGCAAGGGCGACGTGCGCGCCGTGGCCGAACTGGCGGGCGTCATGGCCGCCAAGAAGACCTCCGACCTGATCCCGCTGTGCCATCCGCTGGCGCTGTCGAAGGTCGAGGTGTCAGTGGAGCCGGCGGAGGGTGGCCTATCGGTCAGCGCGCGGGTGAAGACCACCGGCCCCACGGGCGTCGAGATGGAGGCCCTGACGGCGGCCTCGATCGCCTGCCTGACCATCTACGACATGATTAAGGCGGCCGAGCGCGGCGTGCGGATCGAAGGTATTCACCTGACCGAGAAGATCGGCGGCAAATCCGGACATTATCGCGCTTAATGGTATCTGGAGACCAAATACAATCTCAAATTAAGCGTTCGCTAACTCAACTTGCTAACCTCACTTCCATCGCGGGCTTGTAGCGATAGAGGTGGGAAGGACGTCATCGTCCGTCCCGGAACGCTAATTCGAGCGTGTTTTGGGACCGATGACGACAAAGGCCAGCGCAGCACGCGCCATCAGAGCTTCGACGGACCATGGCAGCCCGATCCGCTGGCTCGTGGGCGGTGGCCTCACGCTGATCGCAGCCATCGCGATCGGCGCCACGATCATGGCCGACAGCTTTCGGCAGCGCGCGCTCGACGGCGCGACGCGACAGCTGGAAAACACCGTTCTCCTGCTCGCACGCCATTTCGACCAGCAGATGGAAGACCTGATCGCGATTCAGCGCGATCTCGCCGACTACGTCCGGCAGAGCAGGATCGACGACAGCGCGCGCTTCCGTGAACAGATGGGAACGGCGCAAGTCAACGCCATGCTGAAGGGCAAGCTGAGCGCGCTGTCCTATGTCGGCAGCGTCAGCATCTTCGATTCCGACGGCAACCTGATCAATTCCGCCGCGAACTGGCCGGTGCCCAAAGTCAGCATCGCGGACCGGTCCTATTTCAAGAGCCTGAAATTTGATCCTGCGGCGCCGCAGATGTTGATCGAACCGGTCGTGAGCCGCGTCACCGGGACGCTGATTGTCGTCATTGCCCTCAAGCTGACCGGTGCACACGGCGAATTCCTCGGTGTCATCAGCCGCGGTCTCGAACCGGTCAATGTCGAACGGTTCTTTGCGTCCGTAGCACTCGGCCCTGACGCCGCGATATCGATGATGCATCGCGACGGCACTCTGTTGGCGCGCCACCCGCGCTACCAGGGCATGATCGGTCAGAACTATCGCGACGCGCCGATCTTCCGCCAGATCCTCGCGGACGACGGCAACACCACCGGCATCTTCAGCAGTCCCGTCGACGGCGAACAACGGATCGGCGCCTCGCACCGTCTGACGAGCTATCCGCTGATCGTCACCGCAACGACGACGAAATCGGCAGCGCTCGCCGACT
>CAKZJK010000060.1 GCA_936942565.1 uncultured Caulobacter sp.
GCGAGAAGATTCTCGACAACAATTTCGAGATCAAATCCTGCGAAGCCACGCCTGAGGAACTCACAGTCGCGAGCCCCGACATCGTGTTTCCAGCAGCCCGCGGCGCCGATCCTGCGACCAGGAACGGCTCGTCCGAACAGCCACTGCCGCCTGCTCGCAAGACGCCGGCGAAAACGTCCTCATGAGCGGGAGGAAATCCGGCGTCGCGGCCTTTGTGCTCGCGGCCTCGTCGCCGGCCTGACCTCGTTCTACTCGTGGCGCCTGGCGTTCTTCACCTTCAACGGCAAGGCCCGTTGGGGTCATGACGATCACGGCCACGACGCCCATGGTCACGACGCTCACGCGGCTCATGGTCACGATGACCACGCGCACGACGATCACGGCCATGGCCATGACCACAAGCCGCATGAGAGCCCGTGGGTGATGCTGTTCCCGCTCGTGGTGCTGTCGATCGGCGCGGTCGCCGCCGGCTTCGTGTTCAACGGCTACTTCGTCGGCCACCACCAGGAAGAGTTCTGGCGCGGCGCGATCTTCACGGCTCCGAGCAACCAAGTGCTGCATCATGCGCACGAAGTGGCCGAGTGGGTGAAGTGGAGCCCGCTGATCGCTTCGCTGATCGGTCTGCTGATCGCGGTCTACGTCTACCTGATCAAGGGCAATGAGCGCCTGGGCCTGAAGCTGGCCGAGCGCAAGGGTCCGCTGTACGTCTTCTTCTACAACAAGTGGTTCTTCGACGAACTCTACGACGCCACCTTCGTGCGCTTCGCCAAGTTCCTCGGCGACCTGTTCTGGAAGGGCGGCGACCAGAAGATCATCGACGGCCTGGGCCCCGATGGCGTCAGCGCGGTCTCGTATGAGGTCGGCAAGCGCACCGGCAAGCTGCAGACCGGCTATCTCTACCACTACGCGTTTGTCATGCTGCTCGGCGTCGCCGGCCTGCTGACCTTCGCCCTGTACGCCTTCCGTTGAGGGGGACGGAGTTCATGAGCGGCCTTCTCAGCCTTACGACCTTCGCCCCCATCGTCGGCGTCGCGGTGCTTCTCGCCGCGCGCGCCTTGAACGGCGCGGGTGAAAAGACCGACACCCTGGCCAAGTGGATCGCGCTCGTGACCACGCTGGTCACGTTCGGCCTGTCGATCATCCTGACCGTCCAGTTCGATCCTAAGAACCCGGGCTTCCAGTTCGTGGAAGACTTCGCGTGGTTCGCGGGCCTGCACTACCGCATGGGCGTCGACGGCATCTCGGTGCTGTTCGTCCTGCTGACCGCGTTCCTGCTGCCGATCTGCATCATCGCCAGCTGGAAGTCGGTCGAGAAGCGCGTCGTCGAGTACCTGATCGCCTTCCTGGTCCTTGAGACCCTGGTGATCGGCGTGTTCGCCGCGCTGGACCTGGTGC
>CAKZJK010000061.1 GCA_936942565.1 uncultured Caulobacter sp.
CGTCCCAGTCGAGGTCCCAGCCCCGCATCTGGCGCGCGGTGGCGGCCATCAGGAAGCTGGGGATGTCGCCGACCGGCATCGGGCGGCCGAACAGGAAGCCCTGGAAGTGGTCGCAGCGCATCTCGGACAGCAGCCTGGCCTGGTCGATGGTCTCCACGCCCTCGGCGGTGACTTCCAGGTTCAGGGTGCGGCCCAGCAGCGCGATGGTGCGCAGGATGTCGGCGATCGCCGGATTGTCCTGCATCTCGGCCACGAACGAGCGGTCGATCTTGATCTTGTCGAACGGGAACCGCCACAGATAGGACAGGCTGGAATAGCCCGTGCCGAAGTCGTCCATGGCGATCTTCACGCCCAGCTTCTTAAGCTGCGCGAGCTGCTCCAGGATCTTGGCGCTGTCCTGCAGCAGCAGGCCCTCGGTGATCTCGAGCTCCAGCCGCGCCGGGGCCAGGCGCGAGGCCTTCAGCGCCTTGCGGACATGGGCCACGAGGTCGCCGGACACGAACTGGTGGGGCGAGAGGTTGACGGCGACGGTCAGGGGCGAGGGCCAGGCCGCGGCCGTGCGGCAGGCCTCGTTCAGCACCCATTCGCCGATCTTGCCGATCAGTCCCCACTGCTCGGCGCACTCGATGAATTCGTTCGGCGCCACGAGACCTCGGCGCGGGTGCTGCCAGCGCAGCAGGGCCTCGAAGCCGGTGATCCGCCCGCCCTCGCGGCCGATCAGGGGCTGGAAGAACAGCTTCAGCTCGTCGTTGTCCAGCGCGTCGCGCAGGTCCATCTCCAGCTCGCGGCGCTGCTTGATCCAGAGGTCCATGGACGTCTCGAAGAAGCGATAGGCGCCGCGGCCGTCGCCCTTGGCCTGGTAGAGGGCGAGGTCGGCGTTCTTCAGCAGGCCGTCGGGATCGTCGGCGTGCAGCGGCGCCTCGGCGATGCCGACGCTGGCGCCGATCAGCACGTGGTTGCCGCGCACGTCATAGGGACGCGACAGGCTCTCGACGATGTCGCGGGCGAGGTCCCCCAGGGCCTCGGCGCCCGGCGAGGGGGCCACGACCACGGCGAACTCGTCGCCGCCCAGGCGGGCGACCAGGCCCCCTTCGCTGATATGCGCGGCGACGCGGTCGCGCAGACGGGCCGAGGCCTGGACCAGCAGGTCATCGCCGATCGGATGGCCCAGGCTGTCGTTGACGCCCTTGAAGTGGTCGAGGTCGAGGCACAGCACCGCGCAGCCGGCGCCGCGCGGCTCGCGGTCGGCGCGGCCGTGCTCGGTCCAGGCGCGGCTCAGGGCCTGCAGGAACGTCAGGCGGTTGGGCAGCTGGGTCAGGACGTCGTAGTGGGCCAGGCGCGAGATGCGGGCCTGGTCCTCGCGGGCCTGGGTGATGTCGGCGCCGACGCCGCGGAAGCCGGTGAAGTGGCCGTCCAGGTCGTGGACGGGCTTGGCCGACAGCGACCACCAGTGGGTTTGCTCGCCGACCTCGATCGAGACGACGACATCGCGGAAGGTCTTCTGCTCGATGAACAGGGCCGAGAGGGCGGCGACCGGGCCGTCGGGACCCTCGGCCGCGCCGCACAGGTCCGACATCGGCTGGCCCAGCAGGTTGGCCCGCTCGACGCCGGCGGCGGCGACCATGCGGTCGGAGACATAGGTCAGGCGGCCATTGGCGTCGACCTCCCACAGCCAGTCGCTGGCGCCTTCCTCGAAGTCGCTGAGCAGCAGGCTGACCACCTGGCGCTGGGTCTCCAGCTCCTCGGCGGCGACCAGGCGGTCGACGAAGATCTTGGCGTGCGACAGGCACGAGGCCACGACCACGGCGTGGCAGAAGATTAGCAGGCCCCCCAGGGCGTAGAGAATCGGGTCGTGGCTGGTCGACAGGGCCCACAGCGCGCCCAGCGCCATCGGCGTCGAATAGGCGATGGCGGCGGCGGGCAGGGTCAGCAGGGCGAAGCCGCCGCAGCCGATCATGCCGGCGATCACCGAGGCGACCATCATGGGCATCGAGCCCTGGAAGCCTTGCCCGGCCGTCATGGTCAGGATCGGCAGAACGGCCCAGATCATGCCCAGCAGGCCCGCCTGCCAGGTTATGCGGCGCACGCCATTGGCGGAAACGGCCTTGTTCGGGCTCCGGCGGCGCTGCGAGGCGACCCAGCCGCGCAGGCCCAGCAGGGCGTAGGCGACCACCGCGCAGGCCCAGATGGTCAGGTCGTCCGCGCGCGCGCTGCCTTGGCCCGCGAAGGCGACCAGTATGGCGATCATGATGTTGGCGCCCATCATGACGGGCGTCATGCGCAGGATGCTCTGCACCTGCTCCATGCGAACGCGGCCGGCCATCGCCTCGGGCAAGGCGGGCAGCATCCGAGACATAAGCGCGGTCGTTTCTCGACCGACGAAACTGATCGTGGAACGCAAGTGCCCTGATCCCCCGGGGGCGGTCCGCTCCCCAAGCGAAAAGATATCCGGCGTTTATGTAAACTGCCGGTTAAGTGTGACCGCGCCTAAACCCGTAAGTGGGAGAGCGCCGCCGCGTCGCGGCCTTCCGGGGGAAAAAGCCGCCGTTCCAGGAAACGGCGGCCTGTCGCTCCGGGGCAAGTCGCGCGCCCCGGGTTCGGGACGGCCTGCCGCCTGTCGTCAGGACTTGGGCTTGACCATTTCCGGGTGGCTGAAATTGACCCACTCGGGGCCATCGACGCCGCCGTCCTTGTTGGCGTCGGCCTTGGTGAAGTCGGCGGCGGGCTGGCCGTATTTCACCCATTCGGCCTTGTCGATCTTCTGGTCCTTGTTGAGGTTGGCGGGGTGAATGAACTTGCCCGCCGGCTTGGCCTGGGCGTGCGCGCCCGAGGCGGCGGCGAGGGTCGAGAGCGCCGCGAGGGCGAGGGCGATCTTACGCATGGCTGTGCTCCGTCATCGATGAAGGCGAGGGCGGACACTGACCGTCGCTCGTGACGGAAAGACGGCGACGCCAGGCGTGTTCCATGGCGCTTCATTGCCGCTTCGCGCACGAAAAAGGCCGCCGCCCAGCGGGGCGACGGCCTAGATCCGGTTCGACACGACGCGTGTCGGAAGACTAGTCTTCCTTCACGCGCTTCTTGCGGAACGAGGGGTTCAGCGTCTGCTTGCGCAGGCGGATGTTCTTCGGGGTGACCTCGACCAGCTCGTCGTCCTCGATATAGGCGATGGCTTGTTCCAGGGTCATGCGGCGCGGCGGGGTCAGGCGGATCGACTCGTCCTTGCCCGAGGCGCGGACGTTGGTCAGCTGCTTGGCCTTCATGGGATTGACGTCCATGTCGTCCTGGCGGCTGTTCTCGCCGATGATCATGCCCTGGTAGGTCTTCTCACCCGCGCCGACGAACATCACGCCGCGCTCTTCCAGGTTCCACAGCGCGTAGGCCGCGGTTTCACCGTCCGAGTTGGAGACGAGCACGCCCTTGCGCTGCTGGTCGATCGCGCCCTTGTGCGGCTCGTAGTGGCTGAACACGCGGTTCAGCACGCCCGAACCGCGCGTGTCGGTCAGGAACTCGCCCTGATAGCCGATCAGCGAGCGCGAGGGCGACAGCAGGGTGATGCGGGTCTTGCCCGCGCCCGACGGACCCATGTCCTTCAGCTCGGCCTTACGGGCCGACAGCTTCTCGATGACGATGCCCGAGAACTCGTCGTCGACGTCGATCATGACGTCTTCCATCGGCTCCAGGCGCTTGCCGGTCTCCGGATCGATCTGGAACACCACGCGCGGACGGCTGATCGACACCTCGAAGCCTTCGCGACGCATGTTCTCGATCAGCACGCCCAGCTGCAGTTCGCCGCGGCCGGCGACCTCGTAGGCGTCCTTTTCCGAGGTCTCGGTGACGCGGATGGCCACGTTGCTCTCGGCTTCCTTCAGCAGACGGTCGCGGATGACGCGCGACTGGACCTTGTCGCCTTCGCGGCCGGCCAGCGGGCTGTCGTTGACCGAGACGGTCATCGAGATGGTCGGCGGGTCGATCGGCTGGGCCGGCAGGGCCTCGGTCACGTCCATGGCGCACAGCGTGTCGGCCACGGTGGCCTTGCTCATGCCGGCGATGGCGACGATGTCGCCGGCCTCGGCGCCTTCGTCGACCGGCTGGCGCTTCAGGCCGCGGAAGGCCAGCACCTTGGTGATGCGGCCGCGCTCGATCTCGTTGCCGTTACGGTCCAGGGCGTGGATGGCCATGCCGGGGACGGCCTTGCCGCTCTCGATGCGGCCGGTCAGCAGGCGGCCCAGGAACGGGTCGCTTTCGATCAGCACGTTCAGCATCTGGAACGGCTTGTCCTTGTTTTCGGCGACCTTGGGCGGCGGCACGTGGCGCACGATCAGGTCGAACAGCGGGGCCAGCGTGTCGCTGGGCTGGTTCAGGTCCAGCGTGGCCCAGCCGGCGCGACCCGAGGCGTAGATGTGCGGGAAGTCCAGCTGCTCGTCCGTGGCGCCGATGGCGGCGAACAGGTCGAAGGCGGCGTTGTGGACGCGGTCCGGATCGGCGTGGGCGCGGTCGACCTTGTTGATGCAGAGGATCGGGCGCAGGCCCATCTTCAGCGCCTTGGTCAGCACGAACTTGGTCTGAGGCATGACGCCTTCCTCGGCGTCGACCAGCAGGACGCAGCCGTCCACCATGCCCAGGATCCGCTCGACCTCGCCGCCGAAGTCGGCGTGGCCGGGGGTGTCGATGATGTTGATGCGGGTCTCGCCCGCTTCGCCGTTCCACAGCACGCTGGTGCACTTGGCCAGGATGGTGATGCCGCGCTCACGCTCCTGGTCGTTGGAGTCCATCGCCCGTTCGGTCGTGGCTTCGTTGGCGCGGAACACGCCGGACTGGGCCAGCAGCTGGTCGACGAGGGTGGTCTTGCCATGATCGACGTGCGCGATGATGGCGATATTTCGCATGTTCATGGGAACGGACGGACTTTCGGGAGAAATAGGGATGACGAGTCAAGCGTCAGGCGCGCGGCTTTTACGCGACCGCGCACGATTTATCCACCCCCACCGCTCGGAAAGCATTGTCGCGGGTAACCGGTGTCATCTCCAAACCCTTACCGCGCTTGGCTTTGAGCGGTGTTCTCTGAAGAGACCGTTTCAGTCGCAACGAATTGTGCAGCGCAACATGACTAAAAATGATGCACCATCTTGAGGCGACCTCGTATAACCCTTGCCACGTAAAGGGTTTCTCCAATCCCCCTCAAAAAAATAGGGATTGAACCGCATTTTTCTACTTGCCCAATTTTGCGTCGCACCCTATAAACAATCCCGTGAGGCGGCGCTGCCGCTTCTGCCCTTCCTGGGCGTTTCCTCCCTAATGAACTGGCCCGGCGGTTTCGCCGGGCTTTTTTTTGGCCTTGGCGGCCGCGGGCGTCGTTGATCCATCACAACGCGGCGTGGACGGAGGGGTTCTGAAGAAGAAATCCCTCTCCCCAGGGGAGAGGGGAGCGACTTGGCTACTTCAGCTCCGCCACATCCAGCCCCGCCAGCGCCCGGGTCAGCGTCTCGGCGTCGGCGGTCAGCTTCACGAGCCCCTCGGTGGGCTCGCGAGTCTCCTCGTCCATATAGAGCGCGCGGTTGATCTCGATCTGCAGGGCGTGGGTGCGCTTGGCCGGGCGGCCGTAGTGCTCGGTGGTGTAGCCGCCGGCGTAGGGCGCGTTGCGGGCGACGCGGTAGCCCAGGGCCTCCAGCTCGCGCTCGACCAGGCCGGTCAGCTTGGGCGAGCAGGCCGCGCCGAAGCGGTCGCCCAGCACGATGTCGCACGAACCGCCCCGGCCGCGAACGCCGCGCGCGGCGGCGGCCGGCATCGAGTGCCAGTCGATCAGGATCGCGGCCCCGTGCGCGGCCCGCGCCGCCGCCAGCTGGCGGTCCAGGGCGTCGTGATAGGGGCGATGGGCCAGCTCGATGCGGTCGCGGGCCTCGGCGAAGGTCAGCTTGCGGGCGTAGATCGGTCGGCCCTCGCCGGCGACCCGGGGAATCGCGCCCAGCCCGGCGGCCACCCGCGCGGTGCGGCCTCGGGCGTAGTCCGGCAGGTCCTCGTCGAACATCGACGGGTCCAGCTCCCACGGCTCGCGGTTCAAATCGACATAGGCGCGGGCAAGGCGCGCGAGAATCACCGACGCGCCGAGCGCGGGGGCGCCGGCGATGACCCGGTCGACGAAAGCGTCCTCGGAGGCGCGCAGGGTTTCGACCGGCAGGCGGGCGGCCTCGACCATGTCCGGCGGATAGACCCCGCCCGAATGGGGCGAGGCGAAGACCAGGGCCGTCGGCGGCGGCGCGCCCACGGGGGCCGCGCGCAGCACCTCGAAGGCTGTCCCGGCAAGGGTTTCCAGCGTGTCAGACACGATCGGCCGCGCGGCGCTCATGGCCCATCATCGAAGCGCGCGTCCCCCGGGTCAAACGACAACTTGTCGGTGATCAAGCCGCTCACCGATCCGTCCACAGCCGCGACACTTAGGTTCATCCCCGATTTACGCTGAACTTGCTAAGGTGCCCCAAGCTACGACTTCTTAATCTTCAGGACACGTGACCTCATGGCCCGCATCCTCCTCGCCGAAGACGACGACTCCCTCCGCGGTTTCCTGGCCCGCGCCCTGGAACGCGCCGGGTTCGAAGTGACGGCCTGCGCGGACGGCGAGGAAGCCGTCCAGCATCTCGACACCAACTGGGACCTGCTGCTGACCGACATCGTCATGCCCGGCATGGACGGTATCGAGGTGGCCCGCCAGGCCGCCGCCCGCGACCCTGGCCTGCGCATCATGTTCATCACCGGTTTCGCCGCCGTGGCCCTCTCGGCCCAGGACCGCGCACCGGCCGGCTCCAAGGTGCTGTCCAAGCCCGTCCACCTGCGCGACCTGGTCGCCGAGGTGGAGAAGATGATGGCGGCCTAAAAAACCGCTCGAAAAAGTTTTGGGGGCGGCTTGCGCGCCGGCCAAGCCGCCGCTATACCCCCACACCTTCCCGGCCGGGACGTCTTCTCGAAGACGCTTCGGATCGCTTCGGCGGACGCGTAGCTCAGCGGGAGAGCACTACGTTGACATCGTAGGGGTCACAGGTTCGATCCCTGTCACGCCCACCATCTCGAACCCTGGAAAATCAGAAGACCTGGCTCGTGAACCGCTTCGAGCCGATGCTGTTGAATGTCGATCTGTCACAGCTGAGGCATTCTCGATGGCAGCAATACGCAAACGATTGCAATTTTTTGGAAACCGATCAACTCGTCGCCAAAAAAAACCGGATCTCAACGGGGCGAGATCCGGGTGCCAAGTGGCGGAACCAAGATGTTAAACTCCTGCTTGCTATCGTTCTCTGCCTGCCAATGGCAGACAGGTGTTAGATGTCTGTGTTTTCGCTCCCCAGGATGGCCGCCAACAGCTTGCCTTCAATTGCTCGACGTCACCGTGTCTGCGCGGATGGGCGATCGGCACTGCAAGGTCGAGCTTGATACGGCCTTCCTCGAGCACGACAACGCGATCTGCCAGGTGAACCGCTTCCGAGACGTCATGGGTCACCAGCAGCGCCGTGAATCCCTGTTCCTTCCAGACGCTGGCAAGCAGCGCCTGCATGGAGATGCGCGTCAGGGCGTCAAGCGCGCCGAGGGGTTCATCGAGCGCTAGAAAGCCGGGGCCGCTGACCAGGGCGCGGGCGAGTGCGACGCGCTGCCGCTGGCCGCCCGATAGCCTGGATGGCCATTCGTCGGCCTTGGCCCCAAGCTGCACATCCTCGAGCGCACGGCGCGCGAGGGCGGCGGCTTCGGCCCTGGGAATGTCAGCGCCAAGGCCCACTGCGACATTGTCCAGCACCGTGCTCCAGGGCAGGAGCCGCGGCTCCTGGAAGACAATCCGCGCCGAGGGTTGTAGCGGCGCGCGCTCGGTGTCGTGAAACGCGACGCTGCCGGATGTGGGGCTGTCGAGGCCAACCAGGATACGCAGCAGCGTGCTCTTGCCACAGCCACTCTTGCCGATAATGGCTACAAAGCTGCCG
>CAKZJK010000062.1 GCA_936942565.1 uncultured Caulobacter sp.
CGGAGACAGCACGCCGGTTACCACTTGGCCGCCAACGCTGACGTTGACCTCGCCAGTCCCCATGCCCAGGAAATAGGCCGGCGCGGCCAGGATGTTGACGGCCCAGCATAGGGACAACAAAGCCGCCAGCCTCGTGAAGTCGGAGTTGTAGGTCCCGATCCAGATCAGCGACACGAGCGGCGCGCCTGCGATCACCGCCGCCATGATCGGGGCGCCGACCAGGGCGGCCATCCGGCAGGTCTTGCGGAATAGGACGCCAAGGGCCGCGGGATCGGTCTCCTTCAGATTGGCGAAGGCCGGGACGAGGTTCTGCAGGGCGGTGATGGCTATGCCGCGCACCTGATAGACCATCCGGTAGGCCAGCTCGTACAGGCCCAGCACCGCCGTGCCGGCGATATGGCCGATGATGATCTTGGTGGTCGGCTCGAACAACAGATTGGCGATCGTGCCGACCTGCAGCTTGGTCCCGAAGCCCAAAAGCTCCTTGAACAGCCCCCGCTGGAAATGCGTCGGCAGCACGGGAACCGTCCGCCCCACCCGCACCACGAAGGTCCAGGACAGGCCGATGGCCACGACATACTGGGCGGTCTGGGCCCAGGCCAGGCCCTTCAGCTGGAAGCCCTTGACCAGGGCCAGGGACGCGGCGACCTGGACCAGCATGCCGCAGATGTTCGAGATCGAGCGCAGGTCGGCCCGGTGCAGCCCCAGCAGGGCGGCGGCCGTGACGGCGTTGATGTTCAGCAGCCAGAAGGTCAGCAAGGCGTAGGGGATGATCTCGCGCGCCAGGGCCAGCTGCTGATCGTGCAGGGCGATGCCCAGGGCGAAATAGATCGGCCAATAGGCCAACAGGGTCAGCACGCCCATGATGGCGGCCACCGACAGCATGCCCGTCTCGATATAGCTCTGGGGCGAGCCCGCCTCGCCCTTGGCCTGCTCGCGCGCCACGAACCGGGCCAGGCCCGCGGAGATCCCCACATCGGCCAACCGGCCGAAGGCCGTGGTCGCCAGCACCAGCGACCACACGCCCAGCAGGCTGACCCCCAGGGTCGAGACCACGTTCTTGTAGATGAAGAACAGACCGAGGCCGTTGAGGAGAACCTCGGCCACCGAGAACAGCGCGTTCCGACGAAGCGTCATTTGAGCCTATGCTCGCAAAGCGATTTGAACTTCATTTCTCGCCTTTTTTGAGGCGCGAAATGATCTTGACTAGAGCTCGCCATGAAACCGAAGAGGTCTCATGTCTGGCGCCCAGCCTTTAATCAGCTCTTCACCAGAGCGCGATCGACCCGCTTGACGGCGGTGAACGTCCCCTCCAGCGCCGGGAACTTCCACTTCAGCAGCAGCAGGGTCTGGTGCGCGTTCAGGCGGACAATGCGCCAGAAGGCCTTGCGCCAGGCCGAGGCCGGCAGGTGTTGCTTCAGCGCCTTGGTCAGAGGCATCAGCGGCAGGGCCCAGGACAACGTTCCCGTCAGGCCCTTTTCCCGGACGAAGTGGCGGTCGTACTTCTCGAAGTACTTGCCCGGCGCGTGGCCGCTGCGCAGCAGCTGGAAGTCGTCGACCTCCAGGTGGTCGCCCTGGAGCATCGACAGGCAGACGACCAGCCAGTCATAGGCGAACATGCTGACGCCTTCCGGATAGCTGGCCTGCAGGCCGGGCGTGCGATAGACGCCGTACAGGCGGGCGCTGTCGCGCAGATAGATCTCGACCCGCTGGTCCGGGGTCCCGCGGATCGGGAAGGTGCCGCGCGCGGGGCGCTCGTCGCCGTCGGGATAGCGGAACATCACCTTCGTGCAGCAGGCCACCGCCTCGGGGTGGGCGTCCAGCTGGGCGATGCACAACTCGGCGAAGCGCGGCCCCCAGATGTCGTCGTCGGCCGCCCACATGAAGTATTCGGTCTGGGCGGCCATCAGCACGCCCCGGAAATTGACGCTCTGCGGCAGGGTCTGGGGGTGGCGCACGTGGCGGACGCGCGCGTCCTTGGCCGCGTACTCGGCGCAGATCTCGCTGGTGCCGTCGGTCGAGCCGTTGTCGAAGATCAGCAGCTCGAAGTCCGTGTAGGTCTGGCCCAGCAGGCTGTCGATGCAGGTGCGGGCGGAGTCGGCGCCGTTGTAGATGATCAGGCCGATGGTGAGACGCGGCATGGCGACCTTACGCCTCCTTCAGCTTGGACATGAGGCGCTCGGCGAACGCCTCTAGGGACTGAAGCGGCCAGGCGGGCGGCGTCAGGGTGCGATAGTCGTAGTCCTGGCCGACCGTGGGGCCGGTGGGCGTGACCCGCTCGATCGCGCAGGGCTGGCCAGTCAGGCGCTCGGACACGGCCGCGCACATCTGGGCGAACTCGTGGACGGTGGCGCTGGTCTCGCCGATGGCGTTACGGACCGTGCGTCCCGGGCCGAGCGCGGCAAGCCAATGGGCGATCTGGTGGGCGATGTCCTGCGTGCCGACGAAGTTGCGGCGCTGCTCGCCGGTGGACTTGATGACGATCTTCGACTGCAGGATAGCGTCGCGCGGGAACGAGAACGGGATCAGGCTCCAGCGCCGGAACCGCCCGGCGTCGGCCAGGTCCCCGAACACGGCGCAGGGGCGCAGGATCAGGACCGACAGGCTGTCGGAGGCGCGGCGCGCGAACACCTGCTCGGTCGCGAAGTGCGAGATGGCGTAGTCCGACATCGGATTGATCGGCGAGGCCTCGTCGACCTTGCCGACCATCGGCCCATAGGCGTGGGCCGACGAGATGTAGACCAGGCGCGTGGCGCCGGCCGCGATCGCGCGCTCGACCGCCGCGCCGGCGCCGAAGACCGCCATGCGCAGGGCCCGCTCGGGCGAGTCCCTGAAATCCTCGTCGACGATCCCCGCGCAGTGCACGAAGGCGTCGACCGGAGGCAAGGCCAGGGCGGCCACGGCGGCGGGGTCGGAGAGGTCGGCGCGCACCCCCGCCCCCTCCCCGCGTCCGAGGGTGACGACCTCGTGGTCCGCGGACAGACGAGCCTGGACGGCCTGACCGATCAGGCCGGTGGCTCCCGAGAGAAGAACGCGCATCGCCGGCCCGCGTCAGACGTCGGCCAAGTGCCAGGCGGGGTCGAAGTCCCGCGCCGCGGCGTCCTTGTCCGAAATCATCGCGGGCTCATACGGCCACTCGATCCCGAACTCCGGATCGTTCCAGCGCAGGTTCCGCTCGCGCATGGGGTCATAGCTCTTGGTCACGAAGTAGGTCATCTCGACATCGTCCGTAAGCGCCATGAAGCCGTGGGCGCAGCCCGCCGGGATGTACATCATGCTGCGGTTCTCGGCGCTCAGCTCGGCCGCTGTCCACTGCTTGAACGTGGGCGAGTTGGGACGCACGTCGACGATCACGTCCAGCAGACGCCCCGAGATGCACTTGACGACCTTCACCTCGGACGACTGGCCGAGCTGATAGTGCATGCCGCGCAGCGTGTGCTTGTGCTTGGTGAAGGACGTGTTGATCTCGATGAACTGCGTCGCCAGGCCGTGCTCGGCGAACTCCTTGTGGCAGAACACACGCGCGAAGAAGCCGCGATCGTCGCCGCGCGGCTCAAGGTCGATCAGATAGGCGCCGTCGATCTTCAGCGGGGTGAACTTCATGACAGGGCCTCCGAGAGCGACGACGCGCTGGCCGCCGTACGGGCTTCGTATTCAGCGATCTGCTTGGCCGTGAAGGCCGCGCAGTCGCCGCCTTGGCGCTGGTTCAGGAACCAGTCGGCGGTCCACTGGATCGCCTCGCGGCCGGTGAGCGCTGGCTTCCAGCCGATGGTCTTGCGCGCGAGCGTAGAGTCCAGCGCCAGCAGCTTCATCTCGACGGGCTGGAAGCCCTCGGCCTGCACCCAGGCCTTCTCAAGACCGAGGGCCTCGCCCATCATCTCGGCCACCGTCTGCACCGTCAGCGGCTCGTCGGCGACCGGGGCGAAGTTGAGCGCCTTGGGCAGGCCCTCGCCACCTGTCAGGTGCAGCTTCTCGGCGAAGGTCAGGTAGCCCGACACCGGGTCCAGAACGTGCTGCCAGGGGCGCGTGCTAAGCGGGTTGCGCAGCACCAGCGGCTCGCCGCTCTGCATCGCGCGCCAGATGTCGGGCAGCAGGCGGTCTTCCGACCAGTCGCCGCCGCCGACCACATTGCCCGCGCGCACCGTCGCGATGGCGACACCCGCGTCGGCGAAGTAGCTCTGGCCGTAGCAGGAGACAACCTCCTCACAGGCCGCCTTCGAGCTGGAGTACGGATCGTGACCGCCGAGAGGGTCGCTCTCGACGAACACGTGGCCGCTATCGTCGTTGCGATAGACTTTGTCGGTCGTCACCACGACGATCGTCTTCAGGTTCGGCGCCTTGCGCAGCGCCTCGAGGACGTTCAGCGTCCCCATGACATTGACCGCGTAAGTGTTAGCCGGCTCGCGATAGGATAGGCGCACCAGCGGCTGAGCCGCCATGTGGATGGCGATGGTCGGATCCGCCTCCGCGACCGCTTTCTCCAGCGAGGGCACGTCTAGGATATCCCCGAAGGTGGACGTCACGCCTTCCATCGGAAACAGCATGGAGTAGAGGTCGGGCGTCGTGTTCGGCGGCAGGGCGTAACCGGACACGCGCGCGCCCGTCGTCGCCAGCCACTTGGCCGTCCAGTTGCCCTTGAAGCCCGTGTGGCCGGTCAAGAAGACCCGCTGCTCGGACCAGAATTGCTTGTTCAGCATGGGTTACCAGACCTTCCAGGGCGCTTCGCCGTCCGTCCAAAGCTTGTCGAGATGGATCTTGTCCCGCAGCGTATCCATCGGCTGCCAGAAGCCGTTGTGCTCGAACGCGGCCAGTTGTCCGTCTCGGGCCAAGCCCTCCAGCGGCTCACGCTCCCACACCGTGGTGTCGTCGGCGATCCGGTCGATGACTTTCTTATCCAGAACAAAGAAGCCGCCGTTGATTTGGGCGCCGTCGCCCGCCGGCTTTTCGGTGAATTGGGAAACTTTCGAGCCTTCGAGCATGGTCGCGCCAAAGCGACCGGCCGGGCGCACCGCCGTCAAGGTCGCCTGCAGCCCCTGCTCCTTGTGGAACTTGACCAAGGCGCCGATGTCGATGTCGGCGACGCCGTCGCCATAGGTCATGCAGAAGGGCTCGTCATCGGGCAGGTAATCGCGCACGCGTTTCAAGCGCCCTCCCGTCATTGTCTCGGCCCCGGTGTCGACAAGGAAGATCTTCCAGGGCGGAAGAGTGTCCTCGCCAATGTAGGAGATGGACTTCTCCTTAACGTCGACGCACACGCTTGACTGATGAAGCGCGTAGTTCGCGAAGAATTCCTTGATGTAGTAGCCTTTGTAACCCAGGCAGATCACAAACTCGTTGATCCCGTGGGCCGAATAAATCTTCATGATATGCCAGAGGATCGGATAACCTCCGACCTCGACCATCGGCTTGGGACGAACAGAGGTTTCTTCCGCCAGTCGAGTACCAAGACCGCCTGCCAACAGTACAGCGCGCATCACCCCACCTCCAAAATTTCGTGTCTTGCTTGTTTCGCCGCGGGACGCAGCAACCCGGCGAAGAGTTCACCTCTCGCCCGCCATCCAAAAGCGCCCGCGCAGTCGGCGAAGCAGCGTTCTTGGATGGCGTTGAGCGTATCAATGTCATCGATCGAGGTGACAATGAGATGCGCCAGGGCCTTCAAATCCGGCGCCGCGAGATAGCCCTCGCCGGCTGGCGTGGGAAGGCCGCTGATCGCCTGATCAAGACCGACCATGGGCACACGCCTGAAGACGTAAGTCAGCTGTCGCAACTTGAACCCGCCGCCCATGGTGTCTGGAACGATCCCCATGCGGCAGTCCGCCAGCAAAGGGTCGGCGTCATCGACAAAGCCTAGCAGCTTGACCCCTGGATACTGGCGCTGAACGACATCGTGGAGTCCCGGCGCGACATCGCCAATAACGACGATCTCGATCTCCGCAGCCATGAGGGCGTCATATGACGCCTCCAGCCAATCCAAGAGAATCTGCTGCTTCTGCTGTGAGGTGCGACCTCCCAGCAACGCAACTCGCCTCGGCGTTGTCGTCTCGATCCTACGGCGCTCCAGGACCGAGCCATAGATCGGAAGAGCACACGTCTGAATCCAGTCACGGCTCTCCGGCGCCACGGCCTGGAAGACCGGCACGTCGAGCTGGTTGATCACCGTAACGATATCGGTCTCGCCCAGGAGCCGATGCTCCGCGGCCCTCACCTTCGCAAGATCCCAGAACGACGCCAGGCGGACCAGCGGGTTGATCTTGTACTTTCCGTACTTCGCGCGACGAGTCTCGAACTCGATCTCGTGAGAAACGTAGACGAGCGCCGTTGAAGGGTGTCGCGCCTTGTAAGCTTTGACGGCTGAAAGGGCATGCGCGCTGCCAATATTGTCGAGGACAATCGCATCCCAGGGCTGCGTCAGAAGACCGTAGAGTTCTCGCCTATGACCGGGCGTGTCGCCGCGCCAAACGATGCTGGGCCAGGGCGACAGGATCGATCCCGACTGCCTCTTGCGGGGTGCCTCAACGATGCGCCAGTCCGCGGACGCTTCCGCCGCGGCCCGTTCGCCCGAGCCATTCGAGCCGCAAAGCACGGTTAGACATGCGAACGGCGCCAACGCGCCGATCACGCCACGCGAGTATACCGCGTCGCCGGCGACCGCGGGCGGATACGGGTAGACCTTCGTAAGGAAAAGCACCCTCGGAGCGACAGCCTCGGGGCTCACTTCTCTCTCGCGGCCTGCAGCCGGCATTTCCGCCAACCTGCTCATCGCGACTTCGCCGGGCTCCAGACAACGAAGGTCTGGCCGCGCATCGCCCTGAAGACGCCAAGCAGCGTCGCCATTAGTGCGATCACGATCTCTGCGACCGACGCGACAGCTCCCTTCTGGATTTTAGCTCCTAGCAGACAGGCCAGCGCGACGCCGCCGACCGCAGCCAATCCGAACACGGTAGAGAGCGCGAAAGCCCACGCGACGCCGGCGACAACGCCGACCATCAAGAATAGCCCGCCAAACCATCGGATGAACTTGCGCGACATGTACTTGAACTTGTCGACACTGGCCATCTGGCGAAGTTGCGGCACGAGGTGGAGGTGCGTGTGGAAAGCGCGGGCCGAGATGCGCACCTTCCGCGAGAACTCTTCGTTGCGCTTCGAGACCAGCCGCTCATAGGCGACAACGTCGTCGACCTTGATCAGCCGGCGACCGTTAAATACCGCTGCCATGGACACCGTGAGGTCATCCAGCACGGTGTCGGGGAAGCTGGGATAAAGCTCGCGACGGAGCGCGAAGATGGAGCCGTCGGCACCCATCACGTTGCCGGTCGCCGACTCGAGCCCCTTCAGATATTCCTCGAGCTTCCAATAGAGGCCGCCGACGTTCGCCGTCGCGGATCCGTCTTCGCCCACATAGTGCAACGATCCGCAAAGGCCTCCGACCGTCGGGTCCGAGAAGTATCGCGCGAGGTTGTCGAGCGCGTCCAATCGCAGGGTCACGTTCGCGTCGGTGAAGACGATCACGTCACCGGTGGCCCGCTTCGCCAAGAGCTTCATGCCATGAGCCTTGCCGTTGCGGCCACCGCCTCGAATGACGGTGAGAAGTTCCGGACGAGCCGACAACTGGTCATAGGTCGTGTCGATCGAACCGTCGTCAAAGGCCAGAATCTGAAGATCGGGGTGCCTACGCTTCAGAGCCTCCAGATTTTCAATCTTCTCCGGCATCGCGCGCGCTTCATTGAAGGCGCAGAACACCAGGGTGATGCTTGCAGGCTTGGCATCAGATAGGTGGATGGGCCGCTTGGGCAGCAGCTTGAGCAGAGCAGGGTATATGATGTACGGATAAAGCACGATCAGCGCGCATATCGCCGCAACGAAGAAGAAGAAGCTCGCCAGCATTCACATAACCCCAAACCGCATACCCACCGAAAAGCGAACGCTCTAGATTAGTGCCGCCCGATGGAGGCGTAGGTGAAGCCGTGACGGACCATCTCGGCGGGCTTGT
>CAKZJK010000063.1 GCA_936942565.1 uncultured Caulobacter sp.
TGACCGCCGCTCGTCAAGCGAACGCATCATTGCGCGAGCGCCCGCCAGGGACCATCTTGGCGACTGACGCGTTTCCAGCACTAACAGTACACGAGAGACCCGATGTCCCTGATCGGCGAAAAGCCCGCCGCCCCCGCCTCGGGCAAGAGCGACCACATCAAGGATGGCTCGGACGTCACCTTCATGGCCGACGTCATCGAGGCGTCGAAGACCCAGCCCGTCATCGTCGACTTCTGGGCCACCTGGTGCGGCCCGTGCCGCCAGCTGACGCCCACTCTTGAGAAAGTCGTTGGCGCGGCCAAGGGCGCCGT
Organism: uncultured Caulobacter sp.; assembly: GCA_936942565.1. Taxonomy (GTDB): domain Bacteria; phylum Pseudomonadota; class Alphaproteobacteria; order Caulobacterales; family Caulobacteraceae; genus Caulobacter. The sequence goes on from CAKZJK010000063.1 coordinate 312, forward strand.
GAAGCTCGTGAAGATCGACGTCGACGCCAACCCGGGCTTCGCCGGCCAGCTGCGCGTGCAGTCGATCCCCACCGTCTACGCCTTCGTCGACGGCCGCCCGGTGGACGCCTTCCAGGGCGCCCTGCCCGAGAGCCAGGTGAAGGCCTTTGTCGACAAGCTGGCCAAGGCCGGCGGCGGCGAGAACCCGCTCGACGAACTGATCGCCCTGGGCAAGGAATCCCTGGAGATCGGCGACATCGGCGGCGCGGCCCAGGCCTTCGCCCAGGCGCTGCAGGTCGACCCGACCAACATCAAGGCCATCGGCGGCATGGCCCGCGCCTACGTGCTCGGCGGCGACCTGGAGGGCGCGGCCGAGGTCGTGGCCATGGCCCCCGCCGACGCCAAGGACCCCGACCTCGACGCCGCCCGCGCGGCGCTCGCCCTGGCCGAAGAGGCCCCGTCCGAGACCGCCGCCTTCGAGCAGCGCCTGGCCGCCGATCCCGACGATCACGAGGCCCGGTTCGAGCTGGCCAAGGCCCTGGCCGGCGCGGGTCACCTGCAGGCGGCGGCCGATCACCTGCTGACCATCATCGCCCGCGACCGCGCCTGGAACGAAGAGGCCGCCCGCAAGCAGCTTCTGACCGTGTTCGAGGCCGCCGGCCCGACCTCGGAAGTGGCCAAGCAAGGGCGCCGGAAGCTATCCTCGATCCTGTTCAGCTAAGGTCTCAGCCCCACGGAGAGTCCATGCCGGCCGTCTATCGAAAGCTTGGCGACCTACCCCTGGTGATCCCGGTCTTTCCCTTGGACGGCGTGCTGCTGCTGCCGGGCGGGCAGCTGCCTCTGAACATCTTCGAGCCGCGCTACCTGAACATGCTGGACGACGCCATGTCCGGCGAGCGGATCATCGGCATGATCCAGACGCGGGCCGGCGGCGACCACCAGCGCCCCGCTCTGGCGCCGGTCGGGTGACCAGCTTCGCCGAGACCAGCGACGGCCGTTACCTGATCACCCTGACCGGCCTCTGCCGCTTCAAGGCGGGCGAGGAACTGCCGGTGCGAACGCCCTACCGGCAGATGCGCGTCGACTTCACGCCCTATGAGCCGGACCTGCGCGAGGACGGCGCGGGCGAGCGCACCGCCGCCGACATCGACCGGCTGCTGGTCGCCCTGCGCCGCTATCTCGACCACCGGGGCTTGGCCATCGACTGGGGCGACGCCGAGAGCGCGCCCTCGGACGCCCTGATCAACAGCCTCGCCATGGCCCTGCCCTTCGATCCGATGGAAAAGCAGGCCCTGCTCGAGGCCGAGACCATCTTCGAGCGCAAGGCGACCCTGACGGCGCTGCTCGAGATCGACGCGGCCGCGAGCGACGATGACGAACCGACTTCGATTCAGTAGACAGGCGCCATGACCCAAGCCGCCCCTCCCCCCGTCGATGTCGATCCGCGCCTGCTGGAAGTGCTGGTGTGCCCCGTGACCCGGGCTCCGCTGGAGTATGACCGCGCCGCCGGCGAGCTGATCAGCCGCTCGGCCAAGCTGGCCTACCCGATCCGCGACGGCGTGCCGATCATGCTGCCGGAAGAGGCGCGGGAGTTAGAGGGGTAGGGCTACTTGCCCCCACCTGACCTCGCTTCGCGAGGTCGTCCGCCCCCAGAGGGGGCAGAAGGTTCACGTATCCTTCTTCCCCCTCTGGGGGAGGAGCGCCGAAGGCGCGGAGGGGGCCTTAGAGGCTCTGCCCCCGCAGCAGCTTCGGCAGATCGCCCACCCCGCCGCCGGCCTCGTGCATGAAGAACCGGCGGGCCGGGGCGATACGGTTGACCACCGCCAGGCCCGCGCCGCGCGCGACGCGCAGCAGCGGGTTGTCGTTCGAGAAGATCCGCACGAAGGCGTCGAAGGCCAGGGCGTTGGTCACGGTGTCGAACCGCCGCCAACGGGCGTAGCGCTCCAGCACCGCCTCGGCGCCGATGTCCTCGCCGTTGCGCACGGCCTCGACCAGCACCTCGGCCAGGGCCGCGGCGTCCTTGAGGCCAAGGTTCAGGCCCTGGCCCGCGATCGGGTGCACGCCATGGGCGGCGTCGCCGATCAAGGCCAGGCGCGGCGCGGTCATCCGCTCGGCCAGCAGCAGCGACAGCGGATAGACGAAGGTCGGCCCGACCACCTCGACAGAGCCCAAGAAATCGCCGAAACGGCGCATCAGGTGGGCGTGGAACATCTCGGGCGAGGCGTGGCGTAGGGCCTCGCCGCGCGCCGTGCTCTCGGTCCAGACCAAGCTGGCGCGGTTCTCGGTCAGCGGCAGGATGGCGAACGGGCCGCTGGGCAGGAAATATTCGTGGGCCACGCCCTCGTGCGGGCGTTCCAGCTTCACCGTGCAGACCACGCCGCTCTGGCCATAGCCCCAGCCGATGTGGCCGATGCCGGCCGCCTGGCGCAGGACCGAGCCGCGTCCCTCGGCGCTGACGGCCAGCGGCGCGGTCAAGGCGCGACCGTCCGACAGAATGAGGCGCGCCGCGCCGGGCGTGACCTCCAGGTTCTTGGCCGCCATCGGCGCGATGACCGGGATCTCTTTCTCGATCACGGCCTTGGACAGCGCCGCGCGGATCTGGCGGTTCTCGACCAGATAGCCCAGCGGCTCGCCCTCGATGCGGCCCGAGATCTCGCCGGAATCGAAGCGCAGGAACGAGGCCGACGGCTTACGGGCCGCCGCGCCGGGCGTGCGGCCGTCGGTGACCAGGATCTGCTCGATGCGCTGGGCGTGCGGCTCCAGGCTCTCGCCCGCGCCGATCGCTCGCCACTGCCGGAACGAGGAATAGGCGATGGCCGAGCTGCGGCCGTCGAAGGTCGGCGCCAGCTGGGCGTCGAACGGCTGGGGATCGACCAA
>CAKZJK010000064.1 GCA_936942565.1 uncultured Caulobacter sp.
CAGCTTCAGGAACACGATGATGTTCTCGTAGCGCGCGGCCATCAGCTCGTTGAAGCGGCGGGCCGGGGCGCTGACCGGGCCGGTGTGCGGGAAGAGCTCGGCGATCATCGCCACCGCCGCCTCGATCAGCACAACGCCGGTCGATTCCAGCGGCTCCAGGAAGCCGGCGGCCAGGCCCACGGCGACGCAGTTGCCGATCCACTGCTTTTCGCGATAGCCGGCCTCGAAGGCGAGGCGGCGGGTCTCGACCTCGGCCCCGCCGACATAGGCGCGCAGGATGGCCTCGGCCCGGTCGTCGTCGATATGGTCGCTGGAATAGACGCAGCCGACGCCGCGCGCGCCCGACAGGCCTATGTCCCAGAGCCAGCCGGCCTCGTGGGCGGTGGCGACGGTGTAGCTCTGGATCGGGGCGTCCGGCCGCTCGTAAGGCGCGCGGCAGGCCACGGCCCGATCGGCGAACAGCACCGGACGGGCGGACTTGAACGGCGCGTTCAGCGCCTTGCCGATCAGCTCGGCCCGGAAGCCGCTGCAGTCGATGTAGAGGTCGGCGGTCAGGTCGCCGTGCTCGGGCGAGACGATACGGGCGATGGCGCCGGTCTCGTCCAGGACGGCCTGGCCGACATGGCCTTGCAGGTGGCTTACGCCCAGCTCTCGCGCCCGCTCGGCCAGCACCTCGGCCAGCTTGGCGGCGTCAAAGTGGTAGGCGTAGTTCAGCGGCCCGGCGAAGTCGCTTTCGTGGGGGCGCTTGGGCGCGCGCTGGGCGTCCGCGACGCGGGCCTGGATCGTCACGGCCTCGGCGAACGGCGCGCGCGTGGTCTCGCTTTGCAGCAGCCAATAGGGCGCCAGGCTCACGCCGTCGGTCGAGAAGGGCGCTTCGAACGGATGGAAGAAGCTGTGACGGCCGCCTTCGTCGGGCACGTGGCCCCAATCGACGAAGCGGATGCCTTGCTTGAAGGTCGCCGAGGTCTGGCGGATGAACCGCGCCTCGTCGATGCCCAGGAATTGAAGTGTGTTGCGGATGGTCGGGAAGGTGGCCTCGCCCACGCCGATCGCGCCGATCTCGGGCGATTCCAGCACGGTGATCGACAGATGCGCCTGCTCGGCGATCCGCAGGGCCTTGGCCAGATAGGCGGCCGTCAGCCACCCGGCCGTCCCGCCGCCCACGATCAGAATGCTCCGTCCGCGCTTCATGCGGATTAGATATCAGAGTTCGCGAGCCAGGGGCGTGTTTCGACGCCTTTCCGTCACGGAACGGACCTCGGGCGGGACGTGATCGTCAGTCCGCCCCGTAACCAGAGCTTGCGGTTCAGAAACTTGTCGGACATATATTGTCTATCTTGTGAGATTGCCTCCCACAAAGTGGGAAATGCGAATCGCGGGCGATGAACCGGATTAACCGGTCGCTTTGGGTTGGAAACGTCAGGGGTCGATGAGATCGGCCCGATCAGGAGGGTCGCATGTCGTCCAAGCACGGCTGGAATTCGGGCTGTTCGCTTCTCGCGCTGGCCATGGCGGGCGCGATGATGGCTCAGGGCGCCAAGGCGCAAACCGTTGAAGAGAACGCCGTCGAAGAGGTGGTCGTCACCGGTTTCCGGGCCAGCCTGCAGAGCGCGCTGAGCGTCAAGCGCCAGTCCTCCGGCGTGGTCGACGCCATCAAGGCCGAGGACATCGCCGACTTCCCCGACGCCAACCTGGCCGAGTCGATCCAGCGGGTCCCGGGCGTCTCGATCACCCGCGTCGCGGGCGAGGGCCGCACGATCACCGTGCGCGGCCTGCCGCCCGCCTTCACCCGCGTCCGCATCAATGGCATGGAAGCCCAGTCGACCAGCGGCGCGACGACCAGCGACCGCGGCGCCAACCTTGGCCGCGGTTTCGACTTCAACACCTTCGCCTCGGAGCTGTTCAGCGGCATCACGGTGCGCAAGACCGCCCAGGCCGAGGTGATCGAGGGCTCGCTGGGCGCGACGGTCGATCTGGAGACGGCTCGTCCGCTGGACCAGAAGGGGCGGACCTTCGTGATCGGCGCCTCGGCCGGCTACAACGATCTGTCCAAGAATTCGGACCCGAAGTTCACCGCCGTGCTGGGCGACCGCTGGGATACCGCCTGGGGCCAGTTCGGCGCCCAGGCCTCGGTGGCCTGGAGCAAGCGCGAGTTCCTCGAGGACCAATGGGGTTCGGGCGGCTGGAACCCGGCCACGGTCGACGGCGGCTTCTGCACGCCGGTGGGCCGTACGCCCCAGAACCCGGCCACCAACGCCGCCAACGGCACGGACGCGGCCAACTGCGCCACCGGCGTCCGCCAACGACACGGTCTTCGACCAGGCCAACCGCTCGACCGTGTTCTTCCCGCGCCTGCCGCGCTACGGCCGCTTCCACCACGACCAGGAGCGCACCGGCGCGACCCTGGCCCTGCAGTGGAAGCCGACCTCGCGCACCTCGCTCAGCTTCGACGCCCTGTATTCGAACTATGACGTCAAGCGCGAGGAGAACTGGCTAGAGGGCTTCTCCTTCGCCCGCGCCATCAGCCAGAACGGCAAGCCGCAGACGGCCGTCCGCGAGCTCGTCCTGCGCAACGCCGGGACCAGCCATACCGCGGGGGTCAATTTCGGCCAGACGGTCTATGACGTCGATTACGCCCGCTTCGACGGCGTCGACGTCCGTTCCGACACCCAGCACGACGAGTTCCAGAACGTCTTCCAGCAGTACACCCTGGCGGGCACGCACGAGCTGACGGACCGGATCACCGTCAAGGGCCTGATCGGCTACTCGAAGTCGGACTACGACCAGCCGATGACGACGACGATCATGTTCCAGCGTCCGAACACGGGCATGACGATCGATTTCCGCAAGAACCGGAACCAGCCGATCATCACCCACGGCTTCGACGTCGCCGACGCGTCGCTCTACAGCTTCGCCGCCCCGAACGCCGAGGTCCGGCTGGCCCAGACCTTCACGACCAACATCTACCGCACTGTCGACCTGAACCTGGCCTGGGCCGTCGATGACGCCCTGACCATCAAGGTCGGCGGCCACTATGACGAGTTCTCGTTCGACACCTCGACCTTCCAGCGGCCGAACAACTTCCTGGTCCCGAGCTTCACCTCGGCGGAGCTGAAGAACCTGACCAAGGTGGTGTCGGGCTTCGGCGGCCACGGCATCGACAGCGGCGTCTTCCCGACCAGCTGGGCGGCCATCGACTACGACAAGTTCGTCGCCAACCAGAACCTTTACAGCAAGAGCGGCCTCTACAACCTGACGCCCAACTACGGCGGCATCCGGCGCGTGGACGAAAAGGTGAGCTCCGCCTACCTGCAGGCCGACCTGAAGACCGAGATCGGCGGCGTGCCGGTCCGGGGTGACGTCGGCTTCCGCTTCGCCCGCACCGAGCTGGAGTCGCGTGGCTACCAGATCGGCCTCACCCCGCAGCAGGTGACGGCCGAGCATGCCTATGACGACATCCTGCCGTCGCTGAACGTCTCGGTGGACGTCACGCCGGATCTCGTCCTGCGCGTCTCGGGGGCCAAGACGGTGTCGCGGCCGGACCTCGGTTTCCTGACGCCCGGCGGCAGCCTGAACCTGACCGGCACGCCGTCGATCACCTCGGGCAATCCGACGCTGGATCCGATCCGCGCCTGGACCGCCGATGTCGGCGGAGAATGGTACTTCGCTCCCGGCGCGATCCTGGGCGTCGGCCTCTTCTACAAGGACATCGAGACCTACGTTCAGAACCAGTCCCAGCAGCTGACCTTCCGCCAGACGGGCCTGCCGATGGCGCTCCTGGGCTCCTCGGGCGTCGATCCGGACAACACCCCGATCACCGTGACCCGTCCGCTGAACACGCCGGGCGGGCCGCTGAAGGGCTTCGAGATCAACTACCAGCAGGCCTTCACCTTCCTGCCGGGCTTCCTGCGCCACACCGGGGCGCTGGTGAACTACACCTATGTCGACAGCCAGATCGAGTACTTCCTGGCGGCCGGCGGCGTCACCACCAACGACCTGATCGGCCTGTCGAAGAACGCCTACAACGCCACGCTCTACTACGAGGACAGCAAGTTCAGCGCGCGCGTCTCGGCCTCGTACCGCGACAAGTCGATCGTGGCCCTGCCGGCCAACAATCCGTTGCAGGACCTGGAAGGCTATTCGCCGAACCTGACCTTCGACATGGCCGCGTCGTACCAGATCAACGACCACTTCAAGCTATCACTGGAAGGGCTGAACATCTTCGACCGCTTCAATCGGCAGTTCATCGACTCCGACCGCGACAGCACCTTCGTCTACACCCACACCGGGCGCCAGTTCAGCCTGGGCCTGCAGTACAAGTTCTAAGGCGTGACTGCGCGGGCGCGCTACGGCGCGCCCGCGTCTTTTCCGGCCTTAGCGCTTCGGCGTGATCCTGATCACCTTGCCGTTGTCGTCGTCGGTCACGACGTAGATGGCGCCGTCCGGACCCACCCGCACGTCGCGCACGCGGCCGCCGATGTCGGTGAACAGGCGCTCCTCGCCGACGACCTTGCCGTCCTTCAGCACCAGGCGGTCGACGTGCTGTTCGCGCAGCGAGCCGATCAGCAGGCTGCCCTTCAGGGCCGGAAACAGGTTCGCCTCATAGAAGGCCATGCCCGAGGGGGCGATCACCGGATCCCAGTAGTAGACCGGCTGCTCGAAGCCGTCCTTTTGGGTGACGCTGCCCGCGATGGGCTTGCCGGAATACTCCTCGCCATAGGTGACGACGGGCCAGCCATGGTTCTTGCCGGGCTCGGGACGATTGAGCTCGTCGCCGCCGCGCGCGCCGTGCTCGACCGTCCAGAGATGGCCGGCCGGATCGATGGCCGCGGCCTGGATGTTGCGGTGGCCCAGCGACCAGATCTCCGGTTTGGCGCCGGGCGTCTTCACGAACGGATTGTCGGCCGGGATCGAGCCGTCGGTGTTGATGCGAATGACCTTGCCCAGGGTGGCGTCCAGATGCTGGGCCTGGACGCGGCCGGGCAGGATCGAGCGCTCGCCGGTGGTGATGAACAGCTTGCCGTCGCGGGCGAAGGCCAGGCGGCCGCCGAAGTGCAGGGCGCTGTCCATTTTTGGCGCCTGACGCCAGATCACCTGGACGTTTTCCAGCTTGGGCGCGGCGCCCAGCGAGAGCTTGCCGCGCGCCACGGCCGTGCCGTTCACGCCGCCCTCGGCCTCGGCGTAGCTCCAGTAGATCAGGCCGTTGGTCGCGTAGGCGGGGTCCAGCGCCACGTCCAGCAGTCCACCCTGGCCCTCGGCGAAGACGGCCGGGAGGCCGGCGACGGGGGGCGAGAGCTTGCCGTCCTTGGTCAGGACCCGCAGGCGTCCGGCCCGCTCGGTGACGAGGATTTCGCCCGCGGGCAGGAAGGCCATGCCCCAGGGGTGATCCAGGCCGCTGGCCAGGGTCTGGTACTGGCCTTGGGTGTTGGAGCTCAGCCCCGGCGCGCGGGTCTGGTTAGCGAAGGCGGGCTTCTGCTCGGGGGCGTTCGGAGGCCGGGTCTCGACCGGCGCGCCGGGCGTGGAGCCGGTCTGGGCGGGCGCGGGGCCGCAGGCGACGAGCGCGGCGGCGAGGGCGGAGGCGGCGGTCAGCAAGGAAGTGCGCATGGCGGCGAGCTTAGGATGGTTTCGGGGGAGGGGGCTAGATCGCACGCCTTAGTCGCGTGGACATTGTTCTTTATTTGTTCTCATGATCTTCTGCGTTCATGCGAGAAGAGCGCTATGTCGCGGTCTACATCATGGCCAGCCAGCGGCTGGGCACGCTCTACATTGGGGCGACGGGCTATCTCAATCGTCGGATCTGGCAGCACCGCGAAGGCCTGGTCCCGGGGTTCACCAAGAAGTACGGGCTGAAGCGTCTCGTCTGGTACGAGCCTCATGATGACATGGTGAGCGCGTTCCAGCGCGAGCGCAGCCTCAAGCGGTGGCCTAGGCAGTGGAAGATCAACCTGATCGAGCGAGAGAACC
>CAKZJK010000065.1 GCA_936942565.1 uncultured Caulobacter sp.
CTTGAGGTGCGAGATCGACCTGCGCAACGAGAAGATCAACTACAAGGTCCGCGAGCATTCGCTGCAGAAGATCCCGGCTTTGCTCGTCGTCGGCAAGAAGGAGGCCGAGACGCATTCCGTCTCGGTGCGCCGGCTCGGCCGCGACGGCCAGACCGTGATGCCGACCGCGGAGGCGATCGCCGCCCTGGTCGTGCAGTCGGCCTATATCACCACCGGCCAGCGCTGCTCGTGCGCCCGGCGGCTGATCGTGCCGGACGACGCCTTCGGCAAGGCCGTGATCGAGGCGACGGCGGCCCTGGCCGACCGCCTGACGATCGGCTCCTGGAACGGAGAGGGCGAACCGTTCATGGGACCGCTGATCTCGGCGCGCGCGGCCAACACCGCTCGCGCGGTGGCGAACACGATGCCCGGAGACCGCGTTCGCGCGCTTGGCGCCGTGGAGGGGTTGAGCGAAGCTTTCGTCACGCCCGGCCTGGTGGATGTGACCGGCGCCGCGATCCCAGACGAAGAGCTCTTCGCGCCCTGGCTGCAGGTGCGCCGCGTTGCCAGTTTCGACGACGCCCTGACGGCCGCCAACGCCACCCGCTATGGTCTTTCGGCTGGGCTTATCTCAAACGAATCAAGCCGCTGGGAAGCTTTCCTGAACCGCATCCGGGCCGGGGTCGTGAACTGGAACCGGCCGACGACCGGCGCGGCGGGCTCGATGCCGTTCGGCGGCCTGGGCGCATCCGGCAACCATCGGCCCAGCGCTTACTACGCCGCCGACTATTGCGCCTATCCCGTCGCGAGTTTCGAGGCCGAGGGCGTCATCGACACGCTCAAGGACATCAAGGGTTTGCGCCCATGACCTCCGTCGTCGAGGCCAATTGCGACGGACTGGTCGGACCAACCCATTCCTATGTCGGCCTCTCGCCCGGCAACCTGGCCAGCACGCGCAACGCCGGCGAGGTATCCAACCCGCGCGGGGCGGCGCTGGAAGGGCTTTCGAAAATGCGGCGGCTCTACGACCTGGGCTTGCCGCAGTTCGTTCTGCCGCCGCATGAGCGTCCGGCGATAAGCTTCTTGAAGCAGATCGGGTTTTTTGGCTCGGACGAGGCCGTGCTTGAAGGCGTGTGGAAGACCGCGCCGGCGCTCGCGGCCGCGGCTTGCTCGGCGTCGTCGATGTGGGCCGCCAACGCCGCGACCGTGACGCCCAGCGCGGACGCCGGCGATGGCCGCGTCCACTTCACGCCAGCCAATCTGCTGACCAACCTGCATCGCAGCCTGGAAGGCGCCCAGACCACCCGTGTCCTGAGGCGCTTGTTCCCGGACGAGCGACGCTTCGCCGTCCATGAACCGCTCCCGGCCCAGCCGCACTTTTCGGATGAAGGCGCGGCCAATCACGTCCGTCTCTGCGCCGAGCACGGCGCGCCGGGCGTCAACCTGTTCGTCTGGGGCCGCGAGGCCTGGGAGCATTGGGAGGGCCGGTTTCCCGCTCGTCAGACGCGCGAGGCCTTCGAGGCGATTCAGCGCCGTCACGGCGCCGCTCGCGCGGTGTTCCCGCGTCAGGCCAAGGCGGCCATCGCTGGCGGGGCCTTCCACAACGACGTGGTCTGCGTGGGCACGCGGGAGTGCCTATTCTTCCACGAGCGCGCCTTCGAGGATCGCGCGGCGATGGAGCGCGACGTCCGCGCCGCCGCCAAGGGTCTCTTCGAACCGGCTTTCGTCGAGATCTCGGAAGCCGAACTGCCGATGGCCGACCTCGTCGCCAGCTACCTGTTCAATTCCCAGCTGCTGGTCGTTCCGGGCGAGGATCGCCTCTTGCTGCTGGCGCCGGCCGAGACACGGGACAACCCGCGCGCCCACGCTGTGGCCGAAGCCCTAGCCGCTTCGAATGGTCCGATCGGCCGCGTTGAATATGTCGATGTCCGCCAGAGCATGCGCAATGGCGGCGGGCCGGCCTGTCTGCGACTGCGCGTCGTGCTGACCGACGAGGAGTTGGAGGCCGCCAATCCGGCGCAACACTTCACGCCCGGCCTGCACACGACCCTGGCGGACTGGGCGGAGCGCCGCTATCGCGACAGCCTCAAGCCCGGTGATCTCGCTGATCCGCTGCTGCTGACCGAGAGCCGCGAGGCGCTGGACGAGCTGACCCAGATCCTGGATCTGGGCGGCGACTTCTATCCGTTTCAGAGGACCGCTTGACCATCGCGATCCGCGCCGCGACGTCGGCGGATAGAGACGCGATCGTGGCCCTGCACAGGGCCGCCGCGGTGACGCCCGGCGCCTTGGCGCGCGCGCCGGAGGAGGTGACTCCGGACTATGCGGATGGCGCGATCAAGAGCGACATCTGTCTCGTCGCCGTCGAGCCCGACGG
>CAKZJK010000066.1 GCA_936942565.1 uncultured Caulobacter sp.
GATGGTGCCGATGTTGCAGTGCGGCTTATTACGTTCGAACTTTTCCTTGGCCATCTTCTTAGCTCCAGGACCCCAGAGGGGCCTTCAGTTTGATTGGACTACTTCTGGGGTGAGCAGGAGAGGGCTTGTGGGCCCTCTCCGGTTCGTCGTCTAGGCTTTTCCCGAAGGAAAGGCTCAGCCGTACTTCTTGATCACTTCGTCGGCGACGTGCTGCGGCACCGGCTCGTAGTGGTCATAGACCATGCTGAACTGGGCGCGGCCCTGCGACATGCCGCGCAGCGTGTTCACATAGCCGAACATGTTGGCCAGCGGCACGAAGGCGTTCACCACCGTGGCGTTGCCGCGCATGTCTTGACCCTGGATCATGCCACGGCGGCTGTTCAGGTCGCCGATGACCGAGCCCAGGTATTCTTCCGGCGTCACGACCTCGACCTTCATGATCGGCTCGAGCAGCTTCGGAGCGCCCTTTTCGCGCAGCTCCTTGAAGGCGGCGCGCGAGGCGATTTCGAAGGCCAGGACCGACGAGTCGACGTCGTGGTACTTGCCGTCCGTCAGGGTCGCCTTGAAGTCGATCAGCGGGAAGCCGGCCAGCAGGCCGCTGTCCTTGACCGATTCCAGGCCCTTTTGGACGCCCGGGATGTATTCCTTCGGCACCGCGCCGCCGACGATCGCGCTTTCGAACACGAAGCCCGAACCCGGCTCGCCCGGCTCGAAGGTGATCATGACGCGGGCGAACTGGCCCGTACCGCCGGTCTGCTTCTTGTGGGTGTAGTCGATGTCGACCTTCTTACCCAGGCTTTCGCGATAGGCCACCTGCGGCGCGCCGATGTTGGCTTCGACCTTGTAGGTCCGCTTCAGGATGTCGATCTTGATGTCCAGGTGCAGTTCGCCCATGCCCTTCAGGATCGTCTGACCGCTTTCGAAGTCGGTCGAGACGGTGAAGGACGGATCTTCGGCGGCCAGCTTCTGCAGGGCGACGCCCAGCTTTTCCTGGTCGGCCTTCGACTTGGGCTCGACGGCGATTTCGATAACCGGGGCCGGGAATTCCATGCGCTCCAGGATGACCGGGGCCTTCAGAGGATCGCACAGGGTGTCGCCGGTGCGGGTTTCCTTCAGGCCGGCCAGGGCGACGATGTCGCCGGCATAGGCTTCCTTGATGTCTTCGCGGTTGTTGCTGTGCATCAGCAGCATGCGGCCGACGCGCTCGCGCTTGTCGCGCGTCGAGTTCAGCAGCGACATGCCGGTTTCCAGCTTGCCCGAGTAGATGCGGCAGAAGGTCAGCGAACCGACGAAGGGGTCGTCCATGATCTTGAACGCCAGAACCGACAGCGGCTCTTCGTCCGAGGCCTTGCGGACCACTTCTTCTTCGGTCTTGAAGTCGATGCCCTTGGTCGGCGGGATGTCCACCGGCGAGGGCAGGTAGTCGACGACGGCGTCGAGCAGGGGCTGGACGCCCTTGTTCTTGAAGGCCGAGCCGCAGAGGATCGGATAGAAGGCGCCGGTCAGCACGGCCTTACGGATGCACTTCTTGATGGTGGCTTCCGACGGCTCTTCGCCGCCCAGGTAAGCTTCCATGGCTTCGTCGTCGAGCTCGACGGCGTTCTCGACCAGGTAGGCGCGGGCCTCGACGGCCTTGTCCATCAGGTCGGCCGGAATTTCTTCGTCGCGATAGGTCGCGCCCAGGCCGTCATTGTCCCAGACCACGGCCTTCATGCGGACCAGGTCCACGAGGCCCTTCAGGTTCGATTCCGAACCGATCGGGAATTGGATCGGCACGGCCTTGGCGCCCAGACGGTCGCGGATCGACTCGACCGACTTGTCGAAGTCGGCGCCGATCTTGTCCATCTTGTTGACGAACACGATCCGCGGAACCTTGTACTTGTCGGCCTGACGCCAGACGGTCTCGGTCTGCGGCTCGACGCCGGCGTTGCCGTCCAGCACCGTCACGGCGCCGTCGAGGACGCGCAAGCTGCGTTCCACTTCGATGGTGAAGTCGACGTGCCCGGGGGTGTCGATGATGTTCAGGCGCTTTTCTTGCCAGAACGCGGTCGTCGCGGCCGAGGTGATCGTGATGCCGCGCTCTTGTTCCTGCTCCATCCAGTCCATGGTCGCGGCGCCGTCGTGGACTTCGCCGATCTTGTGGGACTTGCCGGTGTAGTAGAGCACACGCTCGGTCGTGGTGGTCTTGCCGGCATCGATGTGCGCGGAGATACCGATGTTGCGGTAGCGCTCGATGGGGGTTTTGCGGGCCATGGTTTGCTCCAGAAGACAGGAGCCGCCAGCGGGTTGGTAGAAACCCGAGGCGGCCGAAAGACAGTGGTTTAGAAGCGGAAGTGCGAGAAGGCCTTGTTGGCT
>CAKZJK010000067.1 GCA_936942565.1 uncultured Caulobacter sp.
ATCGCCAAGACCGCCAAGGACGCGATCCAGGGCGCCGATGTCCTGTTCAAGGTCCGCGCGCCGGAAGCCGCCGAGATCGCGGCCCTGAAGAGCGGCGCGATCGTCGCCGCCGCGCTCAATCCCTACCAGGACAAGGAGACGCTGGACGCCCTGGCCAAGGCCGGCGCGACCGCGATCGCCATGGAGTTCATCCCGCGCATCACCCGCGCCCAGGTGATGGACATGCTCTCCAGCCAGGCCAACCTCGCCGGCTATCGCGCCGTGATCGAGGGCGCGGAGGCCTACGGCAAGGCCCTGCCGATGATGATGACCGCCGCCGGCACCGTCGCCGCGGCCAAGGTGTTCATCATGGGCGTCGGCGTCGCCGGCCTGCAGGCCATCGCCACGGCCCGTCGCCTCGGCGCGGTGGTGACCGCTACCGACGTCCGTCCGGCCACCAAGGAGCAGGTCGAGTCGCTGGGCGCCAAGTTCCTGGCCGTCGAGGACGAGGAGTTCAAGAACGCCCAGACCGCCGGCGGCTACGCCAAGGAGATGTCCAAGGAATACCAGGCCAAACAGGCCGAACTGGTCTCCAGCCACATCGCCAAGCAGGACATCGTCATCACCACGGCCCTGATCCCCGGCCGTCCGGCGCCGAAGCTGGTCAGCGCCGCCCAGGTCGCCTCGATGCGCGCCGGCTCGATCCTGGTCGATCTGGCCATCGAGCAGGGCGGCAATGTCGAGGGCGCCAAGCTGAACGAGACCGTCCTCACGCCCAACGGCGTGAAGATCCTCGGCCACGCCAACCTGCCCGGCCGCATCGCCACCGACGCCAGCGCCCTCTACGCGCGCAACCTCATGGCCCTGTCGGCCCTGTTCACGAACAAGGAGGGCGCCTTCGCCCCTGACTTCGAGGACGAGATCCTGCAGGCCGCCGTCGTCACCCGCGGCGGGGCCATCGTCCATCCGAACCTGAAGAACGCCTAACCTCAGAATCGAAAGGGAGGCTCCCATGGAAGCCGTCGACCCCACCGTGTTCCGTCTGGCGATCTTCGTGCTCGCCATCTTCGTGGGCTACTACGTCGTCTGGAGCGTGACGCCCGCGCTGCACACGCCGCTGATGGCCGTGACCAACGCCATCTCGTCGGTGATCATCGTCGGCGCGCTCCTCGCGGCCGCCGCGCACGGCGCGTCGGGCGAGGCCGTGGCCGGCTCGGTCTGGATCTCCAAGGGGGCCGGCGCCGTCGCGGCGGCCTTCGCGGCGGTCAACATCTTCGGCGGCTTCTTGGTCACCCAGCGGATGCTGGCGATGTACAAGAAGAAAGAGAAGAAGTGAGCGGGCGAGAGCAGGGGGAAATAGTCACATGAACGCCAATCTCGCCGCCATCCTGTACCTCGTCTCGGGGGTGCTTTTCATCCTGGCGCTACGCGGGCTTTCCAGCCCCGAGACCAGCCGCAAGGGCAACACCTACGGCATGGTCGGCATGGCCATCGCCGTGGCCACCGTGCTCTCGACCCTGTGGTCGCAAGGCGCGCTGGACGCCGTGACCCTGGGCCTGATCATCGCCGGCGTCGCCGTCGGCGGCGGCGTGGGCGCGGTGATCGCCCGCAAGGTGCCGATGACCTCGATGCCGCAGCTGGTCGCCGCCTTCCACTCGCTGGTCGGCATGGCCGCGTGCCTCGTGGCCGTGGCCGCCATCTACACGCCCGCCGCCTACGGCATCGTCGGCGCGGACGGCCATATCCACCTCAACAGCCTGATCGAGCTGTCGCTGGGCCTGGCCATCGGCGCGATCACCTTCACCGGTTCGGTCATCGCCTTCGCCAAGTTGAACGGCAACATGGGCGGCGCGCCGATCCTGCTGCCGGCCCGCCACCTGCTGAACATCGTGATCGCGGCCGCCATCGTGGCCCTGGTCGTGGTGCTGGTGATCAGCGGCGGTTCGGCGATCTGGGCCTTCTGGGGCATCTTCGCTCTGAGCCTTCTGATCGGCGTCACCCTGATCATCCCGATCGGCGGCGCGGACATGCCCGTCGTGGTGTCGATGCTGAACAGCTATTCCGGCTGGGCGGCGGCGGCGCTGGGCTTCACGCTTGAGAACACCACCCTGATCATCACTGGCGCCCTCGTGGGCTCGTCGGGCGCGATCCTGTCCTACATCATGTGCAAGGGCATGAACCGCTCGTTCGTCTCCGTGATCCTGGGCGGCTTCGGCGCCGACGCCGCGGCGGCCGGGCCGCGCGCCGGCCCACGGGAAGAAGGTCAGGATGGTGCCGGGGCGGCCGGTCTCGTCGCCGTAATAGAAATGATAGGTGCCGGGATCGTCGAAATTGACCGTCTTCTTGACGAAGCGCAGGCCGAGATCGCGGGTGTAGAAGCCGAAATTGCGGAGCGGGTCGCCGGCAATCGCGGTCACGTGGTGAAGTCCGGGCATGTGGGTCTCCTACCGGTAGGGCCCCCTGAGTGGGCCGTTGAATTCCTGTGACGACATATTGGGTGGCTTTGATTTGGAGACAATCCGTGCTCTCGTGACGTCTCTGTCTACAAAATGGCGACAATGATGGTCCGTGACCCATGGACAAGCTGAGCAGCCTGCGCGCCTTCGTGAAGGTGGTCGAGAGCGGCAGTTTTGCCGAAGCCGGCCGGCAGCTGCGGCTGTCGCGTTCGGCGATCTCGAAATATATCGGTGAGTTGGAGGCGAGCCTCGGCGTGCAGTTGATCGTCCGCACCACGCGCCACGCCAGCCCGACCGAGACTGGCCAGCGCTATTTCGAGCGCGCAGTTGCGATCCTGGCCGATCTCGACGCGGCCGACCAGGCCGTCAGCCAGTCGCAGGCCGCACCGCGCGGATTGTTGCGTGTCAACGCGCCGATGTCGTTCGGCACATTCGCGTCTTCGATCATGCCGTGGCTATTGTCGGGCCGCACGCTGACGCTGC
>CAKZJK010000068.1 GCA_936942565.1 uncultured Caulobacter sp.
GTCATCATCCGCGGCCTGACCTATGTGTCGTCGCAGCTGAACGGCCGCGAGAGCTTCTCGGCCAACGGCGGCCGCGGCCTGAGCTTCGAAGACGTGCCGCCCGAGCTGATGGCCGTGCTGGCCAAGGGCCCTGAGGAGGGCAAGCGCCCCCTGCCCGTCCAGCTTGAGCCCTTCCTCGACAAAACCGTCGGCGCCGACGTCGCCGGCCGCGAGGGCGAGTGGTCGCCGGAAGAAGTCTATGTCGCCCTGGCCCGCCCTGGCGGCGACGCCTGGCTGTCGATCGACCGCGAAACCGGCGCCATCGAGCACGAGAAAACGACGCGCGGCGTCGTCTCCCTGCTCAACGACCTGCACAAGGGCCGCAACTCGGGCAAGGCCTGGAGCTGGTTCATCGACATCTTCGCCGCCGCCTGCGTGATCTTCACGGTCACCGGCCTGATCCTGCTGCAGTTCCACGCCCGCGCGCGGCCCCTGACCTGGCCCCTGGTGGGTCTTGGCCTGGCCGCGCCGGTCATCCTCGTCATCCTGTTCGTCCACCTTTGAGGCAGACACCGTGAAGTCCAAGATTTCGCTGCTCACCTTTGCCGGCGCCGCCGTCGCCGGCGCCCCGGCCCTGGCCGCCGACCTCAACGTCACCGTCGAGATCCCGCGCCTGTCGGTCGCCGAATACCACAAGCCCTACGTCTCGATCTGGATCGAGAACCCGGCCGACGCTAGCGCCGCCGGCACCCTGGCCGTCTGGTACGACGCCGACAACAAGGAAGACCACGGCGCCAAGTGGCTGAAGGACATGCGCCAGTGGTGGCGCAAGGCCGGCCGCGAGATGAGCTTCCCCGCCGACGGGATCAGCGGCGCCACCCGCGCCCCGGGTCCGCAAAAGCTGGTCTTCGCCGGCTCGAAGGGCGCCCTGAAGGCCCTGAAGCCCGGCCAGTACAACCTGGTCGTCGAGGCCGCGCGCGAAGTCGGCGGCCACGAGGCCGTCCGTGTGCCCTTCAGCTGGGGCAAGCCCGGCAAGCCCGCCACCGCCAAGGGCTCCGCCGAGCTCGGCGCCGTCACCGTCTCCGTGAAGTGAGAACAGCCATGACCTTCAAGAAGCGCCTTCTCGCCGTCGCCGCTGTCAGCGTGGCCCTGGCCCTGCCGATGTCGGCCTCGGCCCACCGGGGCTGGCTGCTGCCAGCCTTCACCACCCTGTCGGGCGACAACGCCTGGGTGACGGTCGACGCCGCCATCTCCAACGAGCTGTTCTATCCCGACCACCGGGCGATGCGTCCCGACGGGATCCAGGTGCTGGGTCCGGACGGCGCGGCCGACAAGATCCAGAACGCCTCGACCGGCCAGTACCGCTCGACCTTCGACGTCCAGCTGACCAAGCCGGGCACCTACAAGATCTTCACGGCCAGCAACTCGATCATGGCCAGCTGGACCGAGAACGGCGAGGTCAAGCGCTTCCGCGGTTCGGCCGACGACTTCGCCAAGCAGGTCCCGGCCGGCGCCGTCGACCTGAAGACCATCAAGATGGCCAGCCGCAACGAGACCTTCGTCACCCGCGACAAGCCCTCGACCGGCGCCCTGGCTCCCACCGGCAAGGGCCTGGAGCTGGTTCCGGTGACCAACCCCACCGACGTCGTGGCCACCGAAGCCGCGACCTTCAAGTTCGTGCTGGACGGCAAGCCGGCCGCCGACCTGGAAGTGACCTTCATCCCCGGCGGCGCGCGCTGGCGCGCCACGCCTGGCGAGATCAAGGTCAAGACCGGCGCCGACGGCGCGGTGAAGTTCACCCTGCCGGAAGCGGGCATGTACTGGGTCAACGCCATGGTCCGCTCGGGCGAGACCGGCCGTGGTCCGGGCGGTCCCGGCATGGGCGGCCCGGGCGGCGCTCCTGGTGGTCCGGGCGGTGCTCCGGGCGCTCCGGGCGGCGCTCCGCAAGCCCCCGCCACGCCGCTGGCCGGCAACGGCGTCAGCGCCAGCTACACCGCCGTCATCGAAGCCCAGCGGCCGTAAAAGAGGATCTGTCATCCCGGCCGCGCCCGGCGAAAGCCGGGTAAGAGCCGGGACCGCCAAGGGCTCAGCGCTTCCGGCGGTCCCGGCTCGGCGCGCTTCGCGCTTGGCCGGGATAACAGTTTTTAACGCATGCCCCGCGTCCTCGTCCCCGCCCTGACCACGCCTCCCGCCCGCCCCGTGGGCGGAAGCGTGCGCGCGTTCGGCGGGGCGACCATGGGCACGACCTGGTCGGCCAGGGCGGTGCTGCCGGCGACGGTCGACATTCCCGCCCTGGAGGCCATGGTCCAACGCGCGCTCGACGTCGTCGTCGCGCAGATGAGCCCGTGGGAGCCGTTGTCGGACCTCTGTCGCTACAACCGCGCGCAGGCCGGGAGCTGGGTCCGCCTGCCCGAGGCGACCCTGACCGTCCTGCGCCGCGCGATCGCGGTCGCCGAGGCCACCGACGGCGCCTTCGACCCGACCCTGGGCGCCCTGACTGATCTCTGGGGCTTTGGCCCCCGCCCCTTCTCCGGCGCGCCGCCCGAACCCGGTGCCATCAACGCCCTGCGCGAGGCCGGCGGCTGGAAGCGCCTGACGCTCGATGGCGACGCCCTGTTCCAGCCCGGCGGCCTGCGCCTCGACCTCAATGGCGTCGCCAAGGGCTTCGGCGTCGACCAGGCCGCCGCCGCCCTGGATCGGGCCGGCGTGAAGAGCTACCTCATTGAGGTCGGCGGCGAGCTGCGCGGGACCGGCGCCAAGCCCGACGGCCAGCCCTGGTGGGTCGAGCTGGAGCGGCCTCCGAGCGCCAACGACGCGGAGAAGACCGTCGTCGCCCTGCACGGCCTGTCGGTCGCCACCTCGGGCGACTACCGCAGGTTCTTCGACCATAACGGCCGGCGCTACGCCCACACCCTGGATCCCGCGACCGGAGCGCCTGTCACGCACGCGACCGTCAGCGTCACGGTGCTGGCGGCGGACTGCATGAGCGCCGACGCCTGGGCCACGGCCCTGACCGTGATGGCGCCGGACGCCGCTCTCGCCTTCGCCGCGAAGCACGACCTGGCCGCCCTGATCGTCAGCCGCGCCGCCTCGGGCGGGCTGGAAGAGCGCCTGTCGCCCGCGCTTCGGGCGATGCTCGACTGATGCCCGACCTTTCCGCCTTCTCGCCCGAGGTTCGACGCCTGCTGGCCGCCGGCGCCGTCGCCGGGACCTACGCGCTGTTCTGCGGCGGGATCGCGCTGCGCGAGGCCCTCCGTCGCCGCGCCACGGTCCGGGCCGCCGAGGCGCTGTCGCGAGGCGCGGGCGAACCGGTGCTGGTCGCCTACGCCAGCCAGACCGGTTTCGCCGAGGAACTGGCGAGCGCCACGGCCAAGGCCCTGTCCGACGCTGGCGCGCCCGTCACCTTGCGCGAGCTATCAGCGGTCACCGCCGCCGACCTCTCCGGCCGCGCCCTGTTCGTCGTCAGCACCACCGGCGAAGGCGACGCGCCCGACACCGCCCGCGCTTTCATCAGAGACGTGATGAAGGACGGCGCCGAGCTTGGCGCGCTGCGCTATGGCGTCCTGGCGCTGGGAGACTCGTCCTACGCTCACTACTGCGCCTTCGGCCGGTCGCTGGACGCCTGGCTGGCCCATGCGGGCGGGGAGGCCCTGTTCGACCGCGTCGAGGTCGACGACGGCGATCCGGCCGCCCTGCGCCACTGGCAAGGCAAGCTCTCGGTCCTGACCGGCGTGACCGACGCGCCCGACTGGAGCCGTCCCGCCTATGGCCGCTGGACCCTGGCCGAGCGCGAGTTGCTCAACCCCGGCAGCCCCGGCGGCGAGGCCTGGCGCGTGCGCCTGACACCGCCCGATCCTTCCTTAGGGGGCGGCGCGACCTGGCAAGCTGGCGACATCCTGGAGATCGGCCCGCGCAACGACCCGGCGCTGCCGCATCGCGAATATTCGATCGCCTCGCTGCCCGCCGACGGCGGCGTGGAGCTGATCGTTCGGCTGATGGTCCGCGCCGACGGCCAGCCGGGCCTGGGTTCGGGCTGGCTGTGCCGGTTCGCCGAGGTGGGCGGACCGATCGACGCGCGCGCGCGGACCAACCGAAGCTTCCACGCGCCCGATCCCGCCCGGCCGATGATCCTGATCGGTTCGGGCACGGGCCTGGCCGGCCTGCGCGCCCACCTCAAGGCCGCCGGGCAGATGCCCGCCGGCTGGCTCCGCGCCCTGGCCGATCCGCGCATCGCCC
>CAKZJK010000069.1 GCA_936942565.1 uncultured Caulobacter sp.
GGCCAGCCATGGCAGGGCTTGGCGGCGGGCGTCGCGGAAGGCCGCGCGTTCGGTCAGGGCGGTGCGCAGCACGCGTCGCCAAGGACGGGAGTCGGCGGCGGGATCGGGCTTGGTCGTCTCCGCCGCCTCGCTCATGGTCGTCTAGGCCACGGCGGCCTTGCCGCCGCCCACCAGGCCGTTGACGGCGGCCCGGAAGGCTTCGCCCCGCGCCTCGAAGTCGCTGAACTGGTCGAACGAGGCGCAGGCGGGCGAGAGCAGGACAATGGCCTCTTCGTCGCTGGCGACGGCGTCGGCGTAGGCTTGCTGGACGGCGCGCTCCAGGGTTCCGCTGATGGCGACCTCGGCCTTGCCGGCCAGGGTCCACGAGAACGGCTCGGCCGCCTCGCCGATCAGATAGGCCTTGGCGACGCGCGGGAAGAGGTCCTTCAGGTCGTCGATGCCGCCGGCCTTGGCGACGCCGCCGGCGATCCAGTAGAACTTCGGATAGCTGGACATCGCCTGGCGGGCGGCGTCGGCGTTGGTGGCCTTGCTGTCGTTGACGAAGCGCACCTTGCCGATCTTGCCGACCGTCTCCATCCGGTGCGCGAGGCCCGGGAAGGTCATCAGGCCGTCGACGGCGTCCTGCATCGGAATACCGATCGCCCGCGCCGCGGCGTAGGCGGCCGCCGCGTTCTGCCAGTTGTGGCGGCCGGGCAGGCTGCGGGCGCGGAGCAAGTCGGCGACCTCGACCACGCGTTCGCCGGTGGCGTCATACAACACGCCCTGCAGGGCGTAGACGCCCCGGCCCATCGCCTTGCCCGAGCTGATCGGCCAGATGGTGCGGCGGTTGGCGGCGGTGATCTCGGTGCAGATCTGCTGGCACCAGGCGTCATCAACGCCGATGATCGCGGTGTCGCCCTTGCCCTGGTTCAGGAAGATCCGGCGCTTGGCGGCGATATAGCCCTCCATGCCGCCGTGGCGGTCCAGGTGATCGGGCGAGATGTTCAGCAGCACCACCGCGTCCGGGTGCAGGCTGGAGGTCAGGTCCAGCTGGTAGGACGACAGCTCCAGCACATAGACCGCGCCGCCGTGCATGTCCTCGAGACCCAGCACGCCCTGGCCGATATTGCCGCCGATCCGCGTGTCCCGGCCGGCCGAGGCGCACAGGTGGCCGATCAGGGCCGTGGTCGTCGACTTGCCGTTGGTGCCGGTGATGGCGATGATCTTCGGGCGCTTGTGGGCCGGCGCGGCGGCGACCGTGCGCGCGAAGAGCTCGATGTCGCCCAGGATCTCAACGCCCGCGGCCTTGGCCTTCTGGACGGTCCAGTGCGGCTTGGGATGGGTCAGCGGCACGCCCGGCGACAGCATCAAGGCGGCGAACTGGCGCCAGTCGGCGGCTTCGAGATCAACGACCGGGAAGCCCTCGGCCGCGGCGGCCTCGCGGCTCGCCACCTTCTCGTCCCACAGGGCGACCTTCGCCCCGCCCGCGATCAAGGCGCGCGCCGCCGTGAGCCCGGTGCGGCCCAGGCCGAACACCGCGACGGTCTTGCCTTCGAAACCACGGACCGGGATCATCGCGCTCGCCTCCCCTACCGTAGCTTCAGGGTGGCGAGGCCGACGAAGGCCAGGATCATCGACACGATCCAGAAGCGGATCACGACGGTGGATTCTGGCCAGCCCAGCTTCTCGAAATGGTGGTGGATCGGCGCCATCAGGAAGACCCGCTTGCCGGTCTTCTTGAAGTAGGCGACCTGGATCATCACGCTCAGCGCCTCGGCCACGAACAGGCCGCCGACGATGCCGAGGACCAGTTCGTGCTTGGCGCAGACGGCGATCGCGCCCAGCGCGCCGCCCAGGGCCAGGGAACCGGTGTCGCCCATGAAGATCTTGGCGGGCGGGGCGTTGTACCAGAGGAAGCCCATGCCCCCGCCGATGATGGCGCCGCACAGCACCGCCAGCTCGCCCACCCCCGGCGCGAAGTGCAGGTTCAGATAATCGGCGAACTTGTAGTTGCCGACGAGGTAGGCGATCAGGCCGAAGGTCGAGGCGGCGAACATCACCGGCACGATGGCCAGGCCGTCCAGGCCGTCGGTCAGGTTCACGGCGTTCGAGAAGCCGGCGATCGTGATCGCGGCGAACACGACGTAGAACCAGCCCAGATTGACCACCAGCGCCTTGAAGATCGGGAAGACCACGCTGGTCTCCATGCCCGGCGTCATCGGCGACTTCGGCGCGAACAGGATCAGGATGACCGTGGCGGCGATCGCCACGATGAACTGGGCGATCAGCTTCTGGACGCTGGAGAGGCCCGCCGTGGTCTGCTTGGTGACCTTGGCGTAGTCGTCCATGAAGCCCAGCACGCCGTAGCTGCCGGTGACCAGTAGCACGACCCAGACGTGGACGTTGCGCAGGTCGGCCCACAGCAGCGCGCCGACGAACAGGCCGGCCAGGATCATGAAGCCGCCCATGGTGGGCGTGCCGGCCTTTTCGGTGACGTGGCGGGCGATGCCGTCGGTGCGGATCGGCTGGCCCTTGCCCTGCTTGGTCTTCATCCAGCGGATGAAGCGCGAGCCCATGGCGACGGCGACGATATAGGCCGTCAGCATCGCCATTCCGGACCGGAAGGTCAGGTACTTCAACAGGTTAAGCATTGGCACGTGCTCTTGCGAGCGCGCCAGCCATTCATACAGGAAGTACAACATCAGACCCGTTCCCCAAGGTCGAGCGTCGCCAGGGCGCTAGCGAGAATGCCAGCCCTGGAGCCGTTCGACCCCTTCACCATCACAACATCGCCAGGCTGGATCGCCCCCGCCAGCTTCGCCGTTAACTCTTCGGTAACCATCGCGTAGCCGCCTCGCCGAGTCGGCGGAAGCTGCTCCCACAGCGATTTCATGTGGACGCCCGCGAGAAAAACCATGTCAACGTTTGCGGCCGCGATCGGCTCCGCAAGCTCGGCGTGAAACCGCGCGGAGTCCTCGCCCAATTCGAGCATGTCGGTCAGCACGACGATCCTTCGACCGGCGACCTTGCGCGCGCCTAGCGTCTTCAAGGCGGCCTGCATCGAGACCGGATTGGCGTTGTAGCTTTCATCGACCAGGGTGAAGGCGCCGCCGTCGACACGAACGGTCTTCTCGGCCCCGCGCCCCTCGATCGGCGCGAAGGCCGCCAGCGCCGCCAGCGCCTTGCTGGGCCTTGGTCAGAAGCTGACGCCGCAAGAAGCCGCCGCCCTCGAGGCGATGATCGACAAGGCCGTCGAGGCCAAGGACGGGGAGAATAAGCGATGACCTGGACGCTGCTGATCTCGCTGCTGGTCAAGTCCAGCCTCGTCGCCGGCGCGGGTCTGGCCCTTTCCCGCCACCTTACGCGACGCCCGGTCGAGCGCGTCGACATCCTGCGCGGGACCGTCTGCCTGCTGCTGGCCCTGCCGGTGATCATGAACGCCTTGCCGCCGATCGAGCTGCCCCTGCTGCCGCCGCTGGTGGACGCGCCCGTGCTGGCCGCGTCGGACCTCACGACGGACCTTCCGGCGCCCCTTCCCCCGCGCTGGATGACGCCGGGCGCGATCCTGGGCGGCCTTTGGCTGCTCGGCGCGGCGCTGATCGGCGCGCGGCTGGCGCTTGGCCTGCGCACCCTGACCCGCTGGACCCAGAAGGCCGATCCCGTGACCTGCCCGGCCTGGCTGGCGCCGATCGAGGACCTGCCGCCAGCGGACCGTCCGAACCTCGTCTGCTCCGACCGCGTCGCCGGCCCCTTGAGCTGGGGCGTCGCGCCCGGCGCCATCCTGATCGACCCAGCCACCCTGGCCGAGCGCCACACCGCTCCGGCGATCATGGCCCACGAGCTGGCCCACCTGCGCCGCCACGACTGGATCTTCCTGGTGATCTCCCGCGTCGTGCTGGCGATCTTCTGGTTCAACCCGCTGGTCTGGCGGCTGCACGCGGTGCTGCGCCAACGCTCGGAAGAGGCCGCCGACGCCGCCGCGCTCGGGACCATAGACCGGGCTCTCTACGCCCGGACCCTGGTGCGCCTGGCCGCCCACCCCACGCCGCTGCTCGCGTCCGCCGCCTCGCTGCCGATGGCCGCCGACAGCCGAACGCTGAAATCGAGGATCGCCGAGATCATGACCGACACCCCCGCGCGCCGCCGTCCCCTCACCGTCGCGCTGTGCATCGGCGCCATCGCCGACGACTTCAAGACCAGCATCGCCTCGGTCGCCTACGG
>CAKZJK010000070.1 GCA_936942565.1 uncultured Caulobacter sp.
GCGCCAGCCAGCCAAGATCGGCGACTCCGTGGTTATCCACAGGCAGGACCTCGACTGGCAGGCCGGAGGCCTTCGCCGTCTCGGTCACCGCGTCGTGCTCGATCGCGGAGATGATGATGCGTTCGACACCGGCGGCCTTTGCGCTCTCGATGGCCAGCGCGTTGGCCTCGGTGCCGCCGCTGACGAAGGTGACCGAGCCGGCGGGCACGCCGACCAGGGCGCCGACCTGAGCCCGCGCGCGTTCAACCACGTCGCGGGCGGCGCGACCGGCGGCATGGACCGACGAGGGGTTGGCGGGGCTCTCAAGCGCGCGTAGCAGCGCGTCGCGCGCTTCCGGCCGAAGCGGCGCCGTGGCGTTGTAATCGAGATAGATGGAAGGGCGGGAGGCGTTCACTCTGCCGCGAACTCCATCGGACGGACGGGTCGAAGTTCGCCCGCCAGCACGTCGGCGACCGAGACGCTGGCCAGATACCCGTGGATCTGCCGGCCCATCTCTTCCCAGAGATTATGCGTCATGCAGCGCTCGCCGCCGGCCATGCAGCCCTTGGCCTGGCCCTTGGTGAAGTTGCAGCGCGTGGCGCGCAGCGGCTCGTCGACCGCCAGGACGATGTCGGCGATGAAGGTTTCGGTCGAGGCCTTGGCCAGGCGATAGCCGCCCCCAGGGCCACGCGCGCTGATCACCAGACCCTTGCGGCGCAGGCGCGCGAAGAGCTGCTCAAGATAGGACAGCGAGATCTGTTGGCGCGCGGCGATCTCGGCCAGGGCCACGGCGCGGCCCTCGCCTTCGTCCTGGCGCTTGGCCAGGTCGGTCATCGCCATGACCGCGTATCGCCCTTTCGTGCTCAGGCGCATCAGCCTTACCCCTTGCAGATTCCGCGCGCATCGGCTTTTGCGTGTGCTACAAGCCGCGACTTCGCGCGCGGGCCGTCGGTCCGCTCGATGGCTGCGATTTAGGAAGACCAAGCGCGGCGGTCAAGTATTCTGGCGACCCAATCGTCGGATCTTTGGCCGCTGTCGAGCTGAAGGGGATGACATGCCTGATGTGATTTTGACCGGCGCGTCTGGACGGATCGAGGGTCGCTATTCTCCCGGCAAGACCGAGACGGCGCCGATCGCCCTGATCCTGCACCCCCACCCCAAGGCCGGCGGTCACATGAACCATCCGGTCTCGGTGCAGCTCTATCACCTGTTCATGAAGCGCGGTTTCGCGACCCTGCGCTTCAACTTCCGCGGCGTGGGCCGCAGCCAGGGCGAGTTCGACAGCGGCATCGGCGAGCTGGCCGACGCGGCCACGGCGCTGGACTGGCTGCAGACGTCCAATCCCGCCGCCAGCCAGACCTGGGTCGCCGGCTTCGACTTCGGCGCCTATATCGGCATGCAGCTCCTGATGCGCCGCCCCGAGACGGACGGCTTCATCTCGGTCTCGCCGCCGACCAACATGTACGACTTCAGCTTCCTGGCCCCCTGCCCGGCCTCGGGCCTGTTCCTGACGGGCTCGGCCGACACCATCACCCCGCCGGTCGAGGTGGAGCGCGTGGTCACCAAGCTGCGCACCCAGAAGGGCATCACGATCGACTACGAGGTCATCGACAAGGCCAGCCACTTCTGGACCGAACACCTGCCCAGCGTCGAGAAGAGCGTCAGCGACTATCTCGACAAGCGATTGGCCGAAAATCCGATCTAGCGCGTTTCAAAAGGCCTCCCTCAGCGGAGGCCTTTTTCGTCGCGCGTCGCGGCGGCTGGCGGAACATCGATCGCCGACCTATATTTTCATCGATTGATGAATATCAAGCGAGGCGGTGATGCACTACGACATCGTCATCGTCGGCGGCGGCGCCGGCGGATTGGAGCTGGCGTCGCGGCTGGGCCGCAGGCTGGGCGGACGTCACGGAAAGCGGCGCGTGCTGCTGATCGACCGCTCCAGCTTCCACATCTGGAAGCCAACCCTGCACGAGGTCGCGGCCGGCACCCTCGACGTCCACCAGGAAGGCGTCTCCTACGCGATCCTCGGCCGCTCGAACGGCTTCAACTTCCTGCTCGGCGAGCTTACGACCTTCGACTCGGCCGCCAAGCGCCTGACCCTCAAGGCGATCACCGACGAGGACGGCCAGCTGCTGGCGCCCGAACGGGTGATCACCTTCACCCATGGCGTCCTGGCCATCGGTTCCGGCTCCAACCTCTTTGGCACCCCGGGCGCCGAGCAGGCCTACCTGCTGGAGCGGACCGAAGACGCGGAGGCCTTCCACGCCAGGTTGCTGGCGGCTTTCACCAAAGCCTCGTTCTCGAGCGACAAGATCATGCGCGTCGCCATCGTCGGCGGCGGCGCCACCGGCGTCGAGCTCTCGGCCGAGCTGATCGAGGCGCACCGCGAGCTGCTGGGCAGCCTGGGCGACGAGCAGCGCTTCCGCCTGGACATCACGGTCGTGGAGGCGGCGCCGCGGATTCTGGGCGCCCTGCCTCAGAAGATCGCCGACAAGGCGACGCTGGCCTTGGAGCGCAAGGGCGTGGCCGTGAAGACCGACGCCAAGGTGCTCGCGGTCCATGCCGACCGCCTGGAAACCAGCCACGGCGACGTACCGGCCGACCTGATCGTCTGGGCCGCCGGGATCAAGGCGGCCCAGACGAACCAGGGCTTTGGCCTCGAGACCAACCGCGCCAACCAGTTCGTGGTCAACGACCGCCTGGAGACCTCCGCCCCGGACGTCTGGGCCCTGGGCGACTGCGCCGCCGCGCCCTGGAAGGATGGGAAGACCGTTCCCGCGCGCGCCCAGGCCGCCCACCAGCAGGCCAGCTACCTGGAGCGGGCGATCATCGCGCGCCTGCGCCAGGGCCGCCTCAAGGCGCCCTTCGTCTATCGCGACTTCGGCTCGCTGGTGTCCTTGGGCGACCACAAGGGCGTGGGGTCGCTGATGGGCGGCCTGGGCGGCCCGAACTTCTTCATCGAGGGGCTGCTGGCCAAATGGGCCTACATGTCCCTGCACCTGGACCACCACCGCGCGATCCTGGGCGTCGGCCGCACGGCGACCCTGGCACTGGCGCGGCTGCTGCAGCAGCGGGTGTCAGGACGGCTGAAGCTGCACTGACAGCGGCCTAGGGCTCGACAATCCGGCCGCCGGTCATCGGCGTCTTCACCCCCGTGGTGCCCGGGAAGCTGATCGGCAGGCCGTTGGCCGTTCGCGCGGCCAGATAGGCGAAGGCTTCGGCCTCGATGCTGTCGCCGCGCCAGCCGAAGGCTTCGGCGGTCTTGACCGGCACAGGGGCGCGCTCGGCCAGGACGCGCATGATCTGCGGGTTGTGGCGCCCGCCGCCGCAGACGATCAGGGCGCTGGGCCGCGCGCCGTGGTCGAAGGCCTTGATCACCGCCTCGGCGGTGAAGGCGACCAGCGTGGCGGCGGCGTCCTCGGCCGACAGCGGCTCTACGAGGTCCAGCGGGAAGTCGTAGCGGTCCAGCGACTTGGGCGCGGGTCCGGCGAAGTAGTCGCTGGCCAGGAAGGCGTCGAGGATGGCCTGGTCGACCTTGCCGGCGGCGGCCAGGCGCCCGTTCTCGTCGAAACGCCCGAGACCCCGCTCCTGCAGCATCAGGTCGATCATGCCGTTGCCGGGACCGGTGTCGAAGGCCAGCAGGTCCTCGTCGCCATTGATCAGGGTGATGTTGGCCACCCCGCCGACGTTCAGCGCCGCCACCGGCGCGGCGAGGCCCGAGGCCCGGGCGCGCGCGGCGTGATAGATCGGGGCCAGAGGCGCGCCCTGCCCGCCAGCCGCCACGTCGGCCGCGCGGAAGTCGAACGCCACAGGCCGGCCTGTGGCCTTGGCGAGTCGCTCGGCGTCGAGGAGCTGCACCGTTCGGCCGATCCGCTCGGGCGTCGGGCGCTCGTGCAGCACGGTCTGGCCGTGGACGCCCAGCAGATCGAAGTCGCTCCAGGCAAGGCCGTGTTCGGCCAGAAAGCTCTCGGCGGCATGCAGGTGCTCGTCGGCGACCGCCCGGGCGGCCTCGGCGAAGATGTCGGGCGCGGGCTTGCCCCGCGGCCAGCCTCGGGCGACCTCGGTGGCGACCAGCAGGAGGTCACGGGTCTCCTCGCGCAGCTTGCGCTCGCCGGCGGGGCCAAAGGCTTGGATGTCGCGGCCGTCCGTCTCCAGCACCGCCATGTCGACCGCGTCCAGCGAGGTGCCGGTCATGAATCCCAGGATCTTCATGGGATCGTTG
>CAKZJK010000071.1 GCA_936942565.1 uncultured Caulobacter sp.
TCGATCACGACCATCTCGCCGTGCTCGACGTCGCGCACAAAGCGGGCGCCGATCATGTCGAGGGCGCAGGTCTCGGAAGCCAGGACCGGCTTGCCGTCCAGATCGCCTAGCACCAGCGGGCGAATGCCCAGCGGGTCGCGCATGCCGATCATCTTCTTGTTGGTGATGGCGACCAGGGCGTAGCCGCCTTCGATCTGGCTGACGGCGTCGACGAAGCGGTCGACGATCTTGGCCTTCCGCGAACGGGCGATCAGATGAAGGATCACCTCGCTGTCCGAGGTCGACTGGAAGATCGCGCCTTCCTGCACCAGGCGCTCGCGCAGGGTCAGGAAGTTGGTCAGGTTGCCGTTGTGGGCGATCGCGACGCCGCCGGTCTCGAGATCGGCGAACATCGGCTGGACGTTGCGTATGCCCGCGCCGCCGGCTGTCGAATAGCGGGTGTGGCCGATGGCCATGTTGCCCGGCAGGCGCTGGACGAGGTCGGCGCCGGTGAAGGCGTCGCCGACATGGCCCATGTGGCGTTCCGTGTGGAAGCGGTTGCCGTCGAAGGCGGCGATACCGCAGGCTTCCTGGCCGCGATGCTGCAGGGCGTGGAGGCCCAGGGCCGCGATGGCCGCCGCGTCACGGACGCCGAAGACGCCGAACACGCCGCATTCGAGGCGCAGCGTGTCGTCCTCGGGATCGCGCCAGGGGGCGGACGAAAAGCGGTCGGTCGACTGGCCCAGGAAGCTCATCGCGATTTCTCCACCAGATCGTCGAGGTCCCGACGCTGGTTCCTATCATAGCCTTTTCCCGACGATTTCTCGCCGGACGTATTGTCGCCGCCGTCCTCGGCGCCGTCGTGGACGGCGTCCTTGATCGCGGGGGCCAGCTTGCCCGCCAGGGCCTTGCCCTTGGGGGCGAAGACCTTGAGGGCTTTGCCGCTGACTTCCGACAGCGGATAGAACATCGAGTCCTCGACCCAGTGCGGCATGCGATCCGGCGGCGTCGCCAGATGCAGCAGGAGGTTGAAGACGCCCAGCATCACGCAGGCGCGGACTAGGCCAAAGGTGGCGCCGATGGCGTTATCCGCCGTTCCGCCGGCCGAGCTCTCCTGCAGCTTGGCGGTGACCCGCGCGCCGATCAGGCGGAAGATCAGGAAGAAGACGACGAAGACCACCAGAACGGCCGCGCCGGTGGCGGCCCAGTCGGGGTCCATGAGCTCGCGGAACAGCGGTCCCGTGATCCGCAGGCCAAAGAGGGCGATGGCGGCGGCGAACAGGAATGAGAGGGCCGAGGTCAGCTCTCGCGAGGCGCCGCGCAGCCAGCCGGTTACGCCCGAGATCAGGAGCAGCAGGCCAGCGATGATGTCGAAAGGCGTCACGTCAGGCTGGTCCAGATCTCGTCGCCGATCCGGCGCACGGCGTCGGCCAGGCGGGCCACGCCCGCGACCGGCAACGATCCGCCGCCCTCAGGCAGGCCGGCGAGCGGTCCCAGCGCCCGGCCAAATCCCAATTTCGCGGCTTCCTTCAAACGAGTCTCCATCCGGCTGACGGGCCTAACTTCGCCCGACAGACTGACTTCGCCGAACACGACGCAGTCCTGGGGCAGGGCGACGTCCAGGGCGGAGGAGGCCAGGGCCGCCGCCGCCGCGAGATCCGCCGCCGGTTCGGTAATGCGCAGGCCGCCGGCGACGTTCAGATAGACGTCCTTGTCGCCAAAACCAAGGCCGCATCGGGACTCAAGCACGGCCAGGACCATGGCCAAGCGTCCGGAATCCCATCCGACCACCGCTCGGCGCGGCGTTCCGTACGCGGAAGGCGCGACCAGGGCCTGGAATTCCACCAGGACGGGCCGGCTGCCCTCGATGCCAGCGAACACCGCCGCGCCGGCCGCGCGCTCGCCGCCTTCGTTCAGGAACAGGGCCGAGGGGTTCTTGACCTCGCGCAGGCCGACGTCGCCCATTTCGAAGACGCCGATCTCGTCGGTGGCCCCGAAACGGTTCTTGGCGCCGCGCAGAATGCGGAACGGATAGCCGCGCTCGCCCTCGAAGCTGAGCACGGCGTCGACGAGGTGCTCCACG
>CAKZJK010000072.1 GCA_936942565.1 uncultured Caulobacter sp.
GGCCTTCCTCGCGCGAATTGGCGCCGATCGCGGCCGGCAGTACGCCTGCGACCGGCGCGATCGAGCCGTCGAGCCCGAGTTCGCCGAGCACGGTGAAGCCGCTGAGCGCATCCGGTGGAATGGCGCCGATCGCCGCCATCAGGCCGAGCGCGATCGGCAGATCGTAATGGCTGCCTTCCTTCGGCACGTCGGCCGGAGCCAGATTGACGGTAATGCGCCGCGCCGGCAGCGCCAGGCCCGAGGCGATCAGCGCCGCCAGACGCCCGAACGGCGGCAGGCCCGCCTCCTGGCGCATGGCCATCTCGGCCTCGACGAAGGCGTCGCGGTCCTGGGCGGCCAGGGCCCGCATCACCGCGTGGTCTGGCGCGTAGGTCTGCAGGAGCGCTCGACCGGGCTTCTCATGACGGCCCGCGCGACCCGCCGCCTGGGCCAGAAGCTGGAAGGTCCGCTCGCCGGCCCGCAGGTCGCCGCCGCGCAGCGAGAGGTCGGCGTCGACCACCCCCACCAAGGTCAGGTTCGGGAAGTTATGGCCCTTGGCCGCCGCCTGGGTGGCCACGAGAATGTCGATCTCGCCCGCCGCCATGCTGGCGACCAGGGTCTTGGCGGCCTCGGCGTCCATCACCGTGTCGGACGAGAACACCGCCACCCGGGCGTCCGGGAAGATGTGCCGCGCCTCCTCCTCGACCCGCTCGACGCCGGGACCGATCGAGACCAGCGAGTCCTTGGCCCCGCAGTGCGGGCAGGCCTCGGGCTTCTTCATCGAAAAGCCCGTCAGGTGACAGACGAGGCGCCCGGTGTAGCGGTGCTCGACCAGCCAGCTGTCGGTGTCGGGCGACTTCATCTTCTCGCCGCAGGCCCGGCACAGGACCAGCGGGGCGTAGCCGCGCCGGTTCAGGAACAGCATGGCCTGCTCGCCGCGCTGTAGCGTCACGGCCATGGCCTTGATCAGCGGCGGCGAGAGCCAGCGGCCGGGCTCCGGCGGCGTCTGGCGCATGTCGATCAGGTCGATGTCGGGCAGTTGGGCCGCCCCGTGCCGAGCCGACAGCCGCAGCCAGCGATAGCGGCCGGCCTGAGCGTTGTAGAGGCTCTCTAGCGACGGCGTGGCCGAGGCCAGGAGCACACTGGCCCCCTCGATCTTGGCGCGGGCGACGGCCAGGTCTCGGGCCTGGTAGATGAAGCCCTCCTCCTGCTTGAACGAGCCGTCGTGCTCCTCGTCGACGACCAGCAGGCGCAGCTTGCGGTAGGGCAGGAACAGCGCCGAGCGCGCGCCGACGACGATGCGGGCGTTCCCATTGGCGACGGCCTCCCACACCTGGCGGCGACGCGGCGGCGAGACGCCCGAATGCCACTCGGCGGGGATCGCGCCGAAACGCTGCTCGAAGCGGGCCATCACCGCCTGGGTCAGGGCGATCTCGGGCAGCAGCACCAGGACCTGCGCCTCGGGATCCTTCAGCGCTTCGGCCACGGCTTCGAGATAGACCTCGGTCTTGCCCGAACCCGTCACCCCGTCCAGCAGCGCCGCCTGGAAGCCGCCAGCATCCAGCATCTCCTTGAGCACCTCGACGCACGCGGCTTGGCCGGGATTGAGGGCGCGAGGCGGCAGGGACAGGTCGGGCTGGGGCAGGCCACGCTCTGGTTCGATGAAATCAACGGCCAGCGCGCCCTCGTCGACCAGGCCCTTTACGACGCCGGCCGAGACGCCCGCCGCCGAGGCCAGGGCCGCGCCGGACAGCTTCACGCCATCGGCGGCGGCCAGCACCTTCAGCCGGGCCGGCGTCATCCGCGCGGGCTGGACGCCGGTCAGGACCAGCACCTTGTCGGGCTTGGGCGGCGGGTGACGCAGGCCGCGCAGGGCCATGGCCAGCGGCCAGCCGGGCACGTCGACCGAATAGCGCGCCGCCCATTCGACGAAGGTCAGGACGCCTGGCGGCAGGGGCGGATCGTCGACCTTGCCCTGCACCGCCTTCAGCGGCCGATTGCCACCCGTCCCGTCGCGCAGAGCCGTCACCACGCCCCGGATCACGCGCGGTCCCAACGGCACGGCGACGTGGTCGCCGATGTTCAGGTCCAGGCCCTCCGGCTCGGCGTAGTCGAAAGCCTCCGGCAGGGGCATCGGCAGCAGGACGGAGGCGATACGCGGCATGGGCCCAAGCTTCTGCCGCGAAACGCTCCCCAGGTCGAGAGCTCCTCCGGTCGAGCTTATCAAGACCCCGTTAACCGTCTTGGGGCTTCATCGACCCGTCATTTCACCAGACTCGGGGCATCCATGAGCGACGCGACTCGCGCGGCCAAGAAATCGACGGTCGACGCCGACAGCGTCCGGGCGTTCCTGCGCACTCAGCCGCAGTTCCTGCGCCAGGACGACGACCTGCTGGGCGAGCTGGGCCTGAAGATCGACGCCAGCAACGTCCTCGACTTCGGCCCGGCGGCCCTGGCCAAGGTGGCCGCCGCCCACAAGCGCGAGGCCCTGGCCCGTCAGGCGATCGAAGCCAACGCCCGCGCCAACTACTCGGCCCAGGCCCAGACCCATGCGGCGGTGATCGACATGCTCGATGCCCGCAACCATTCCGATCTCGCCCGCCGCGTCGACGAGCTGTCAGTGCTGCGCTTTGGCCTCGCGGCCGGGGTGGTCGCGCTGGAGGGACCGAACCGCGTCCCCGCCGGCTGGCGCGCCCTGGCCGAGGGGCAAGCCGACATGCTGGTCGGCGACGCGCCGATCGCGCGCATGGGCTTCTTCGCCCCCGCCCTGCCGTTGTTCGGCGACAAGGCCGAGCTGATCCGCAGCATGGCCCTGGTGCGCATGGCCATCTGGGAGCCGCGCCGCGAGGCGGTGCTGGCCTTCGGCTCGACCGATCCCGAGGCCTTCATGCCCGACATGGGCACCGAGCTGGTCAACTTCCTGGGCCGCGTGGTCGAGCGCACGGCCGAGCGCTGGCCGGTCCTATGACCGCTCGCCAGGCCCTCGCCGCCTGGCTGGACCACCTGACGCTGGAGCGCCGGGCCTCGCCGCGCACGGTGCGGGCCTATGGCGACAACGTCCTGGCGTATCTGAACTTTCTCGAGAAGCACCGGGGCGAGGCGCTGAGCGTCGCGGCCCTGGGCGAGGTCTCCGCCGCCGACCTGCGCGGCTACCTGGCCTTCCGCCGCCAGGGAGAAGACGCCCTGGCCCCGCGCTCGGTCTCGCAGGCGCTGTCCTCGATCCGCGCCTTCCATCGCTACGTCGACCAGCGTCATGGCGTGGCCAACGCCGCCATCGGCCTGGTGCGCGGCCCGCGCCTGAAGATCGGCCTGCCGCGTCCCGTCTCGGAGGACCAGGCGCGCGACCTGATCGCCGAGGCCTCGGGCGACACCGAGCGCGAGCCCTGGGAGACCGCCCGCGACGAGGCGGTGCTGACCCTGCTGTGGGGCTGCGGCCTGCGGATCTCCGAGGCCCTGTCCCTGACCTGGCGCGACGTCCCGCTGGGGGCGGCGCTGCGCATCACCGGCAAGGGCGGCAAGACCCGGATCGCGCCGGTTCTGGACGCCGTGCGCGAGGCGATCGCCGTCTATGCCGACGAGCTGCCGTTCGTGCTGGGCCCTGACGAGCCCCTGTTCCGCGCCAAGCGCGGCGGGCCGCTGTCGCCGCGCCACGTCCAGGGCCTGGTCCAGACCCTGCGCGGACGCCTGGGCCTATCGGACCGGGTGACGCCGCACGCCTTCCGTCACGCCTTCGCCACCCACCTCTTGGGCGCGGGCGCGGATCTGCGGACGATCCAGGAGCTGCTGGGCCACGCCTCGCTGTCGACGACCCAGCGCTATACCCAGGTCGACGCCGCCGGCCTGCTGGCCGCCTACCGGGCCTCGCACCCCAAGGCCTGACCCCTGCGACGCGTGCGACGGAGTGTCGCGCTAAGCCTTTGGGAAGGCGACATTAACCGCGATTTTACGGCGCTCCGAGCTTCTGGACGCGAGACATGCGCGCTCCGGATTCCGGCGGCGCAGCCGCGAGAGGCCATCATGAAATTCGACGATCTGAAGATTTCGACCAAAGTCGCCCTGCCCGCCGTCATCCTGACGGTTGTGGCGCTCGCGATCGTTGGCCTCGGGGCTTGGCAGTCCAACAAGATCGAAGGCGACTTGCGCACGCTCGCGGAGCATCGCGCGCCGACCGAACTGGCGTCCTCGCGCTTCAATCGCCGAATTCAAGCGATCGGCTACGCCGCCTACCGAACGGTGGCGTATGACGGCGCCTCGGCCGATGCACAGAAGGCGGGCGCCGAGATCGACAAGAACTACAAGGACGCCAAGGAGCTGCTGGCCGAGATCAAGCAGCTAGAGCCCGCCTCGAGCAACAAGGTCGCCGATTTCTCGGCGCGCCTGGAAAAGATTTACACCAGCGTCCGTCAAGGCGCGGATCTGGGTCTGCAGAACGCCAATGAAGCCGCGATCATGGTCATGGCGGTCAGCGACCCAGACATCGCCAAGCTGACCCATGACGTCAGCGACTTCACCAATGGTCATAACGACGAGACCATGAAGATGGTCGCCGAGGCTTCGAAGGCGGCCAAGGCCAGCACCCTCTTCTCGATCCTGTTCGGCGTGATCGCCGCCGGCGCGGCCATGGTCTTCGCCCTGTGGATCGGCTCGCGCAAGATCGCCGCGCCGCTGAACGCGACCGCCAAGACCATGGAAGTCCTAGCCGGCGGCTCGGTCGACGTCGAGGTCAAGGGCGCGGACCGCAAGGACGAGGTCGGCGCCATGGCCCGCTCGGTCCAGGTGTTCAAGGACAACGCCGTGGCCCTGCGCACGGCCGAGGCCGCGCAGGCCCGCGCCAATTCGGAAGCCGAGGCCGAGCGCCGTCGCAACCAGGAAATGGCCGAGGCCGCCGCCCAGGAACAGGCCAAGGTCATGGAGATCATCGCCGAGGGCCTGAACCGCCTAGCCGAGGGCGACCTGACCTACCGCTTGGATCAGGAGATTCCCGAGAGCTACAAGCGCCTGCAGAGCGACTTCAACGGCGCCATCGTGCAGCTGGAAGAGACGATGCGCGCCATCGTCCACGCCGCCGGCAGCATCGGCGCCGGCTCGGACGAGATCGCCTCGGCCTCCGACGACCTGTCGCGCCGCACCGAGCAACAGGCCGCCAGCCTGGAAGAAACCGCCGCCGCCCTCGACGAGATCACCGCCACCGTGCGTCGCTCGTCGGCCGGCGCCCAGGAAGCCGCCAAGGTCGTGGGCTCGACCCGCGGCGACGCCGAACGCTCCAGCGTGGTCGTGCGCAACGCCGTCGACGCCATGAACGAGATCGAGAAGTCGTCGCAGGAGATCAGCCAGATCATCGGCGTGATCGACGAGATCGCCTTCCAGACCAACCTGCT
>CAKZJK010000073.1 GCA_936942565.1 uncultured Caulobacter sp.
CCAGGGCAACGGCGCGCGGAAAGGCCATGGCCTGCATCCGCGCGTCGGTCTGCATGTGCTCGGTCCAGACATTGGCCTGGACGCCGAGGATGTGCTTGCGCTGGTCCGCGGTCAGTTGGGCCGGCGCTGGGTCGAACGCGTGGACGTCCTTCAGGCTGATCACCTTGCCCCGGCCGGTCGGCTCCTCGGGAGACGTGCTCTGACGGTTGTCGAGATAGAGCGTCGGGTGAGGCGACAGCACCGTGTCGTGGCCCGCCTTGGCGGCGGCGATCGCCCCGTCGATCCCGCGCCAGGACATCACCGTGGCGTTGGGCGCGAGGCCGCCTTCGAGGATCTCGTCCCAGCCGATCAGCCGGCGGCCGCGCTTCTCGAGGGTCTTGCCGACGCGCTGGATGAACCAGCTCTGCAGTTCGTGCTCGTCCTTAAGGCCCAGTTCCTTGATCTTGGCCTGGACCTTGGGACTGGCCTTCCACTGGTCCTTGATCGCCTCGTCGCCGCCCACGTGGATGAAGGTCGAGGGGAAGAGGTCCATGACCTCGTTCAGCACGTCGTCCAAGAAGGTGAAGGTGGCGTCGTCGGTGTTGTAGAGCCAGGGGAAGACACCCCAGTCCCCCATCTTGCTAGCGTCGGGCGGCGCCGAGCCGAGCTCCGGATAGGCGACGATTGGCGCCAGGGCGTGGCCGGGGGTCTCGATCTCTGGGACGATGGTGATCTCGCGGGCGGCGGCGTAGGCCACCAGGTCGCGGACCTGATCCTGGGTGTAAAAGCCGCCGTACTTCGGATAGGCGCGGGCCGCGCCGGGATCGGTCCGCCAGGCGCCGATCTGCGTCAGCTTCGGATATTTCTTGATCTCCAGCCGCCAGCCCTGGTCGTCGACGAGGTGCCAATGGAAGGTGTTGAGCTTGTGGGCCGCCATGGCGTCGAGCGTGACTTTAAGCGTGGCGATCGACTGATAGTGGCGAGCGCTGTCGACCATCAGGCCGCGCCAGGCGAAGCGCGGGGCGTCCTCGATGGCGGCGGCGGGGATGGCGACCGGCCCCTTGGCGTCGTCGGGCGTCGCCAGCTGCCACAGGGACATGGCCCCATAGAATAGGCCCGCGCGCTGGGCGGCGGCGAGGGTCACGCCGCTCGGCGAGACGTCGAGCTTGTAGGCCTCGCCGGCGGGGCCCTGGCGGGTGAGGACAATGGCGCCAGCGGTCGGTCCGCCTTCGACGACGGCGGGTCGGAAGCCGCGCGAGCGGCGGATCAGGTCGGCGAGCTGGTTAGCGACGCCCCGCGCCTCGAGGTCGCCCCTGGCGACGTGGATGCGCGTGGCGGCGGAAAGATTGAAGCTCCCCTCGGCGCGGACCGCCTTGGCCGGCGCGGGGGTGAGGGTCAGGTCGGCGGCGCCCGCCGGCGTGGCGAGGGCGGCGGCCAGGGCGAGGGCCGAGACGGCGATCATGCGGAGCGGGGTCAGGGTCACGCGGCCTCGCGAGGAAACTTAAGGCGGTAAAAAGGCGGGCGGGACAGCACGCTATCCCGCCCAGTCTCCATGCTTGCAGTCAGGAGGGATCGGATCAATGCGCCTGGACGGAAGCTCGGGACGCCCGAGCCTCCGCCCCCGGCGCGTTAGAAGCTCACGTTCAACGTGGCCTGCAGCTTGCGGCCCGTGCGGTAGACGCCGCGCGGCAGGGCCGTGGTGTTGGCGTAGGCGTAGTACTCGCTGTCCAGCAGGTTCTGCGCGGACACCGAGGCGGTGATGTTCTTGGTCACCGCGTAGCCGGCCGTCACGTCCAGCGTCTTTGAGGCGCGGACGAACATGTTGTCGCCGCGGTCGACGCCCGTGAAGTACTTCGAGCGCCAGGTGAAGGTCGCCCGGGCCGAGAACGGACCGTTCTCGTAGAAGGGGCTGACATTGACCTGGTTCTTGGAGCTGTAGGGCAGCGGCGCGCCGTCCTGGCCCGAGGCGTCGGCGTAGGTGTAGTTGGCCAAGAGGCCAAAGCCGTAGGCGTAGGTCTGCTGGTAGGCCAGAGCCACGCCCTTGACCTCGGCCGAGCCGGCGTTGAACGGCCGGCTGATCTGGTAGGTCGTGACCTTGCCCTGCGACTGGTTGAAGTAGGACTCGGGCTGGGTCCGCTGCAGGATGTAGTTGGAGATATCCTTGTAGAACACCTCGGCCGACAGGATGGCCTGGGGCTGGAAGTACCATTCGGCCGAGGCGTTGAAGTTGCTCGACTTGTAGGGTTCCAGCGCCGGGTTGCCACCACCGCCGGTCAGGATGCCATCCGACAGCCAGAAGTAGTTGGTCATGTCGGCGTAGTTGGGGCGGGCGATCACCTGGGCCGCGGCGAAGCGGAAGACGAGGTCCTCGCGCGCGTCGACGATGATGTTCACGCTGGGCAGGACGTTGTCGTAGCTCTTTTTGGTGACCTGCCAGGTCCAGTCGGCGGCCTTGTTGCACGGCGCCCCCGCCTTGCAGACGTAGCCGGCGCTGTTCACCGAGGTCTTTACGTAGCGGACGCCGA
The DNA here is from genome assembly GCA_936942565.1 of uncultured Caulobacter sp. Lineage (GTDB taxonomy): Bacteria > Pseudomonadota > Alphaproteobacteria > Caulobacterales > Caulobacteraceae > Caulobacter. Next base: position 2,505 of record CAKZJK010000073.1, read on the forward strand.
AGTTGCCACGGATGTTGTCGGCCTTGAAGTTGGCCTGGGCGTAGGCGGCGTCGATATCTTCCTGGATGTTCCAGTTGCCGGCCGTGAACTCGGCGGCGGCGAAGATCGACGGTTGCGGCAGCGACGCGCCAGCCGCCAGCCACTTGCCGCTCTGGACGTAGTCGACCATCGACGGACCGCTGATCCGGAAGCGGTTCTTCATCTGGTCGCCGACGCCGTCGAAGCCCTTCAGATAGTTGCTGGGGACTTCGCTGGGGCTGAACAGGGAGGCCGGGGCGGCGACGCCGGTGATGGCGATGCCGGCATATTGCTGGCCGGTCTCGTGCTCGCGACGCTTGTAACCGATCTGGACGCGCTGGATGACGCCGTCGAAGTCCTTGCCCAGGTCGATCTGGGCGTACTTTTCTTCATCAGAGGTCGGCTTGGAGACGAGGTTGCCACTCCAGCCCGGATCGGTCGCGAAGGCGGCCGGATTGCCCATCACATTCGTCGTATAGGTCAGGCTGCCGGCGCTCTTGGGCGCGCCGCTGATGTCGACGGTGTAGTTGGCCCAGTTCAGGAACTCGAGGAACACCTGGCGCTTGGTGCCGCCATCGGCCGTGGACTTGCCGATCTCGCCGTTCAGGTCCCAGCCGTCGCCCTTGTAGCCACCCTTCAAGTGGTAGGTGTCCGAGTTGAGCTCGGCCTCGCGATACTGGACGTCCAGCACCGACAGGGCGTTGTTGAAAGAGGCCTTGGTGACGACGCCGTTGTTGACGGTGATGTCGGTCAGGGCGCCCAGGCTGTTCCAGGTGTTGCCCTGAAAGGCGTACATCGACTGGTTGGTGTTGTCGTAGTCGGCCTTGATCTTCAGCCAGTTGAACTCGAACGACAGGGCGTCGGTCGGCTTCCACTGCAGCGCCGTGGTGTAGGTCGTCCGCGTGCGATCCTGTTCGAAGTAGGAAGCGCCGAAGGCGTTCGGGCTGCGGGCCGTCAGGTTCGAGGTCAGGGTGCTGGCGCAGGCGCCGGTGCAGCCCCTGGTGCGCGAGTCGACCGGATTGTCGGGATTGCCGCCGGCCCACTGGTTGGCGGCGATGGTGCCGTAGCTCTCGACGCCGTCGCGGCGCAGCTGATCCTCGGCGCGCTGGACCGAGAAGCTGGCGCCGAAGGTCTGGTCGGCGTTCTTCCAGCTGACCAGCAAGGAGCCTTGGGCGTCGCCCTTCTTGGAGCGGTCGTTATAAAGATAGCTCACCGCGCCAGCGATCAGGCCAGACTTCAGGTCCAGGGGCTTGCGGGTGTTGACGATGACCGTCCCGCCGATGCTGCCTTCGTCGATGCGCGCCTCGGGCGACTTGTAGATGTCGACCTTGCCGACGATCTGCGGAGCCAGGAGGGCGTAGTTGAAGGTGCGGCCGGGGGAGTCGAGAATGAACCAGTCAGCGGAGGCGACGGTCTGGCCGTTCAGCAGAGTGCGGTTCAGCGCCGGGTCGGTGCCCAGGATGCTGACCTTTTCGCCTTGACCGAAGGCGCGATCCACGGTCACGCCGGGCACGATCGTCAGCGCTTCGGCGACGTTGGCGCTCGGGAACTTGCCCACGTCCTCGGCGGTGACGACGTCGATGATGGCGCTGGCGCGACGCTTGGATTCGATGGATTGCAGCAGCGAGGCGCGGATGCCGGTGACGACCACCTGCTCGACGGCGTTGCCGTCCTGCGCCAGGGCCGGGGCGGCGGTCGCGATGGCCATGAGGCTCACGGACGCGGCCATGACGGACTTATGGAAACTGTTCATACTCGGCTTCTCCCCATTATGCCGGGCCGTGGACCCGGAGCCGAACCCCAAGCCCAATCTGGTACCAATTTTCTGGGAGGATCCGCAGAAATGGGTACTTCTCAGGCCTCGGGAGAGAACTGTGACGGAAATTTTTCGGATGACAAGGCCAAAAAGAAACCAATTGCGGACCAGGTTGTGATTGGTATGAAAATGGTCATAAGTTATCGAAGCGGACGACGGGCGCCGTCGATTTGCGCGGGGAGGGCTGGGCAATGACATTCGCGGAACGGATCGGCGGGCTCGGAGCCCCTGGCGATCACGCCCCCCTCTACAAGCAGCTCCAGCGTGCTCTGCGCGAGGCGATCCACAAGAAGGTGCTGGGCCCCGACGACGCTCTGCCGGCCGAGCGGGACCTGGCCGACGAGTTCAAGATCTCGCGGATCACCGTGCGCAAGGCTCTGGACGGCCTCGTCAGCGAAGGCCTGCTGACGCGCCGCCAGGGCGCGGGCACCTTCGTCGCCGCGCGGGTCGAAAAGAGCTTCTCCAAGCTGTCGTCCTTCACCGAGGACATGATCTCGCGCGGGCGCGTGCCGCGCAGCGAATGGATCAGCCGCAGCGAAGGCCAAGTCACGCCCGAGGAGTCCCTGACTCTGGGCCTGTCGCCGGGAACGCCGGTCTACCGGTTCGCCCGGATCCGCTACGCGGACGGGTCGCCGATGGCGGTGGAGTACACCACGATCGCCGCCTTCGCCCTGCCCTCGGTCGATGCGGTGGGCGTCTCGCTCTATGAGGCGCTCGAGGCCACCGGCCATCGGCCGGTGCGAGCCCTGCAGCGCCTGCGGGCGGTGCTGTTCGCTGGCGAACAGGCGGAGCTGCTGGGCGTGCCGGCCAAGGACGCGGGCCTGCTGATCGAACGGCGCGGCTTCCTGAAGGACGGTCGGGCCGTGGAGGTCACCCAGTCCTACTATCGCGGTGACGCCTATGACTTCGTGGCCGAGTTGAACGCCCTGTCTTGATGCCGGTCGCGCTGATCAACGGCCGGGTGCTGACCTCGGCGGGCGTCGTCGACGGCCAGGCCGTCCTCGTCGAGGGCGGCA
>CAKZJK010000074.1 GCA_936942565.1 uncultured Caulobacter sp.
GCCTGACTTTCGTGTCGTTCCTGCTCTACAGCCTGCCGGTCGGCATGCACCACCTGTTCATGGACCCCGAGCACTCCACGGGTTTCAAGTTCATCCAGATGTCGCTGACGGCGCTGGTCTCGGCGCCGACCCTGCTGACCGTGTTCACGATCTCGGCCTCGATGGAGCTGGCCGGCCGCCTGCGCGGCGGCAAGGGGCTGCTGGGCTGGATCAAGGCGCTGCCGTGGGACCGCCCGATGATGCTGGCCACGGGCCTGGCCTTCTTCATGCTGTGGTTCGGCGGCGGCGGCGGCCTGATCAACATGAGCTACGGCATGAACGCCATGGTTCACAACACCGCGTGGGTCACCGCGCACTTCCACCTGATCTTCGGCGGCACGGTGGTGATCATGTACTTCGCCATCGCCTACGAGATCTGGCCCAGCCTGACCCGCCGCGCGCTGGTCGACGCCCGCTGGCAGCGGCTGCAGCTGTGGCTGTGGGCGATCGGCATGATGGTCATGACCTTCCCCTGGCACTTCCTGGGCCTTCAGGGCCAATGGCGGCGCGTGGCCACCTTCGACTATTCCGATCCGCGCATCGCCTGGTGGGGCCCGTGGGTCGTGGTCTCGCTGGTCGGCGGGGTGATGCTGCTGGCGAGCGCCTTGCTGTTCGTGGCCAACCTGCTGCCCCGCAAGACGGCCGCCGAAGCGCCGGAAGGCTACGCCTACGCCCTGGCCGTTCACCAGCCCAAGCGCGTGCCGGCGGTCCTGAACGGCTTCTGGGTCTGGAACATCCTGGTCGCGGTGCTGATGGCGGTGGCCTACGGCTATCCCATCGCCCAGTTCTTCATCGGCGATGCGCCGGAGGCGATCCTCCACCGGCTGTCGGGAGGCTGACGACATGAGCGAACCCGAACATCCCGAGCCTAACGATCGCCGCTGGACGCTGAGCGCCGGCCTGCTGGTCGGCGGCGTCCTGGCCTTCTCCGTGGCGGTGGGCCTCTTCGTCCTGCCGGTGCTGCAGGCGCCGAACGCCAACATCGACGCCTGGACGGCGATCTGCCGCGCCGTGGGCCTTCAGCCCGGCACGCCGGCCCAGCGCCAGCCGTCGTTCGACGCCAAGGCCGCGCCGGTGTCCCAGGTGCGCTGGAGCCCCCAGACCCTGACGATCCTGGCCAACGCCGACCCGCGTCCCGGCGCGGCGCTCGCGGCCGACGTCTGCGCGGCGTGCCACGGCGAGGAGGGGGCCACGATCAGCGACGCGTTCCCGCGCCTGGCGGGGCAGTCGCCCGAGGCGATCTACAAGCAGCTGTCGGACTACCGGTCGGGGGCTCGCTACAACGCCCAGATGACACCCGTGGCTCAGGCCCTGACCGACGAGCAGCTCGCGCAGGTCGCGTCGTACTTTGGGCACGTCAAGGCGCGGGTGCGTCTGGGCGCCGGCGATCTGGGCGTCGACGATGCCGCCATCACCCGCCTGATCCATCGCGGCGACCCGTCGCGCCAGATGCCGCCGTGCGAGAGCTGCCACGCGCGCGGCGTGGGCGGACCGCCCGAAGCGCCGGTGATCGCGGGCCAGAACGCCGGCTACCTCGAGCGTCAGCTACGCGACTACAAGAACGGCGCGCGGCGCAACGACGTCTACCGCCGCATGCGCGACGTGGCCGGCAAGCTCAGCGACGACGAGATCCATCGCATCGCCGAGGTCTACCAGGGCACCTACTAGGCGGCGCGCCCCCGCCCCTCAGTGCCCGGCCGCCGCGGCCGGCACGGGCTTGCGCGGCGCCTTGGCCAGCATGCCCCGCGCGATCTCGTCCTCGCCGATCAGGGCGTGCGAGGCGCCCATCTGCTTGAGCAGGGCGACGTCGGTGTCGGTATAGGCGCGGGCGACGATCAGGGCCTGGGGATTGGCGGCCCGGGCCTGCTCGATGATCCGCGCCGCCTCGAACGGGTTGGGCACTGCGACGAACAGGTGCGTGGCCTTGTCGAGTCCCGCCTCGAGCAGCACCTCGGGTTTCACGGCGTTGCCGCCGACGGTCTCGAAGCCCGCCTTGCGCAGGTCCTCGGCGCGCTCGACGTCGTCCTCGATCACGACCAGCGGCGTGCGGCCCTTGAGGCCCTCGGCCACGGCCTTGCCGACCCGGCCGTAGCCGACCAGCACCGCGTGAGGCTGGGCGGCGGCCGAGACGGGCCGCGCGCCTTGGCTTCCTTGGCGATCATCTTGGGCAGGATCCGGTCCAGGATCGCGAACAGCAGCGGGTTGACCAGGATCGACAGGATCGCGCCGGCCAGCACCAGATCGCGCCCGGCCTCGGGCAGCAGCTTCAGCGAGACGCCCAGGCCCACCAGGATGAACGAGAACTCGCCGATCTGCGCCAGGCTGACCGAGATGGTCAGGGCCGTGCTCATCGGTCGCTTGAAGGCCCGCACGATGACCAGGGCCGCGATCGACTTGCCGACCACGATGATCAGCAGGGTCGCCAGCACCGCCAGCGGCTGGCGCACCAGCACCATCGGGTCGAACAGCATGCCGATCGAGACGAAGAACAGCACGGCGAAGGCGTCGCGCAGGGGCAGGGTCTCGTTCGCGGCCTGCTGGGAGAGCGCGCTCTCGGCCATGATCATGCCGGCGAAGAAGGCCCCCAGCGCGAAAGAGACGCCGAACAGCGCGGCCGAGCCGAAGGCGACGCCCAGCGCGATCGCCAGCACGGCTAGGCGGAACAGCTCCCGCGAGCCGGTGTGGACGATGCGGTGCAGGATCCAGGGGATCACGCGGCGGCCGACGATCAGCATGAAGGCGACGAAGGCCACGACCTTGCCGATGGTCAGGGCGAAGGCGCCCAGCACCCCGCCGCCAGCCAGGAAGCCCGAGCCCTTCGAGGCCGGCGCCTCGCCGCCCAGCACGCCCGACAGGGCCGGCAGCAGGACCAGGGCCAGCACCATGGCCAGGTCTTCGACGATCAGCCAGCCCACCGCGATCTTGCCGCGCCCGGTCTCGACCAGCCGCCGCTCCTGCAGGGCGCGCAAGAGCACCACCGTCGAGGCGACCGACAGGGCAAGGCCGAACACGATCCCCGCGCCGACGCTCCAGCCCAGCATCAGGGCCAGGCCCAGGCCCATCACCGTCGCCGCCGCGATCTGCGTGACCGCGCCCGGGATGGCGATCTTGCGCACCGCCATCAGGTCCCTCAGCGAGAAATGCAGGCCGACGCCGAACATCAGGAGGATCACGCCGATCTCGGCCAGCTGCGGGGCCAGCTCCTGGTCGGCCACGTAGCCGGGCGTGAACGGTCCGACCAGCACGCCGGCCAGCAGGTAGCCGACCAGCACAGGCAGCTTGAGACGGTTGGCGATGGCGCCGAGGATGAAGGCGAGGCCAAGGCCCGCGACGATGGTGGCGATCAGCGAGGTGTGGTGCAAAGGTCCTCCTTGACGGTCGTCTTTTTCGGGCGTACTCAACCAATATGGGTGATGATGCCCGAGGCCGCCAGATGCCGCACGCAAAAATTCTCCTCCCGGCGCAATGCCGGGCCGCTCGTGGCCTGATCAACTGGTCCCAGGGAGAACTCGCGGACCGGGCGGGTGTTTCCCGCAGCACGGTCAAGGACTTCGAGACCGAGCGCCACGCCCTGCATCATAGCACCGAACGGCTGCTGATCGACGCGATCGAGGCCGCGGGCGTGATCCTGATCATGGCGGACGAGGCGGGCGGTTCAAGAGTCCCATCTAACCCGGAGGCGAAGAGGAGGGCGCGTGGAGCACGGGGTTTCAGCGGCGAACTACAAGGACCTGGTCCTGTTCCTGGCGACCGCCGGCATCGTCGCGCCGATCTTCAAGCGCCTGAAGATCAACACCATCCTGGGCTATCTGTTGGCCGGCGTGATCCTGGGGCCGTTCGGTCTGGGCCGGTTCATCCACGTCGCGCCGTGGCTCGACTACGTCACCGTCGACAACCCCGCCGAAATCGCCCAGCTGGCCGAGTTCGGGGTGGTGTTCCTGTTGTTCATGATCGGGCTGGAGCTGTCGTGGGAGCGGCTGCGCCTGATGCGCAAGCTGGTGTTCGGCCTGGGCGCGGCGCAGGTGATCGGCTGCTCGCTGGTGCTGGCCGGCGGCGCCATGCTGCTGGGCCAGCCGCCGGCGGCGGCGCTGGCGATCGGCGCGGCCCTGACCCTGTCCTCCACCGCCATCGCCGTGCCGGTGCTGGCCGAGCGTCGGCGGCTGCATTCCGAAGGCGGTCGCGCCACCTTCTCGGTGCTGCTGTTCCAGGATCTGGCCGTCGCTCCGATCCTGATCACCCTGGCCATCGTCGGGCGCGGCCACGGCGAGTTCCGGGCGGCCGACCTGCTGTCGCTGGCGCCCGCCGCCGTGGGCCTTGGCGTGATCGTCCTCGTCGGCCGCGTGGCCCTGCGGCCCATGCTGAAATCCGTCGCCAAGGCCAAGAGCGAAGAGATGTTCATGGCCGCCTGCCTGCTGGTGATCATCGGCGCGGGCCTGGTCAGCCAGATGTCGGGCCTGTCGATGGCGCTGGGCGCCTTCGTCGCCGGCATCCTGCTGGCCGAGACCGAGTACCGTCACGAGGTCGAGGTCAAGATCGAGCCGTTCAAGGGCCTCCTGCTCAGCCTGTTCTTCGTGTCGCTGGGCATCCGCCTCGACCTGTCGCTGCTGGTGGTCAAGCCGGCGGTGATCCTAGGGACGGCGGTCGGCCTGCTTCTGGTCAAGGCCGTCGTGGTGTTCGGCATCGGTCTCCTGATGGGGCTCAGCCGCAAGGCGGCGACCGAGGCGGCGCTGATCCTGGCGGCCGGCGGCGAGTTCGCGTTCGTGCTGCTGGACAACGCCATGGGCGCGCGGGTCGTCTCGCCCGCCATCGGCCAGGCGGTTCTGGTCTCGGCGACCCTGACCATGTTCCTGATCCCTGGCCTCGCGGCCCTGGGCCAGCGCTTCGGGCGCAAGGGCGCGCCGCCGCCCGTCAGCGAGGCGCCCGTCGGCGAGCCGGACCGCCTGGGCCCGGAGCCAACCGGCCAGGTTCTGGTGATCGGCCATGGCCGGGTCGGCAAGCTGGTCGGCGAGATGCTGGATCGCCACGACCTGTCGTGGATCGCGATCGAGCGCGACGCGCGCCTGGTCGAGCAGGGCCGCCGCGACGGCCGCCGCATCTATTATGGCGACGCCGCGCGGGTCGAGCTCCTCGAGCGCTGCGGCCTGGCCACCGCCCGCGCGGTGGTGATCACCATGGACGCGCCGGAGGCGGCCGAGGCGGTTGTCGCCGCCGCCCGCGGCGCGCGTCCGGAGCTCGCCATCGTCGCCCGCGCCCGTGACGCCCGCCACGCCGCTCG
>CAKZJK010000075.1 GCA_936942565.1 uncultured Caulobacter sp.
CCCGGGACCGCGGAAAGCACTTTTCAGGCACGACGAGTTCGCCTGATGTTCTCGCCATGTCAGAGCACGCCTACGCCGTCTACCTGATCACCAACACCCGACGCGGCGTTCTCTATGTCGGCGTGACTTCAAACCTTCCTTATCGCGTCCAACAACATCGCGAGCACCTACTCCCAGGCTTCACGGATCGCTACGGCTGCACTCAACTCGTTTGGTTCGAAGACCACACGCACATTGAAGGTGCGATACATCGTGAAAAGCTGATCAAACGCTGGCGACGAGAATGGAAATTCGCGTTGGTGGAAGCGCGAAATCCAGATTGGTTAGACCTTTGGCCCGCACTTATGGGGGAGGCGGACTATCCATGGGACGATCTGGCCACCATTGCGGGGCTGGGCGGTCCCGGCTCTTCGCTGTGCTTCGGCCGGGATGACAATTTAGATTAGTAGCCCGCGTAGCGACCCGGCTTGTGGTTGGCGATGATCACGGCGCTCAAGGCCACGGCGCTGGCGATCGACAGCAGCAGCTTATCGAAGCTGATCGTGAAGAAGGCGGTGGCGACCACCACGCAGTCGGCGGCCATCTGCACCTTGCCGGCGCTGATCCCGCGCCGCTCCTGAAGATAAAGCGCCAGTACGCCGATCCCGCCGACGCTGGACCGATGCCGCGCCAAGGCGAGAATCCCCATGCCGACGATCGTGCCGCCGAAGATCGCCGCGAAGACCGGGTCGACGCCCGTCACCTTCAGCCAATGCGGCATGGCGTAGGCGAAGCCGGCCAGGAGCAGGTTCGTCGCCAGGGTCTTGAAGGTGAACACCCAGCCCAGGGTGCGCTGGGCCAGCACATAGAACGGCAGGTTCAGCACGAAAAACACCACGCCGACCGGCCAGCCGCTCAGGTAGGAGACGATCAGCGCCACGCCCGCGACACCGCCGGTCACGAGGCCGGCGGCCTTCAAGAGGGTCAGACCCACGGCGATGAAACTGGAGCCGATCAGGAGGGCGTGGACGTCCTCGAGGGCGGTGTGGCGATGCGGGTTCATGGAGATCAGGCAGAGGTCTTCGTCAGGAGGACACGCGTCCCCGCCTCGTCGTTTCCCCCACCCGCCCTCTAGAGCATATTTCGGTAAGTGTGAAATGGTTATTGGGTCTAAAAATGCCCCAAACTTTGGAGTTGGAGCCATTTTTACCCGGTCGGATGAATTCAATCAGATCCGAAAGGGCTCCGCCCTCGAAAAAACTGGGTTCGGCGACGTCTCTTTAACCGCCTTCGCTTGATAGAGCGCGGCCGGCGCGTCATATATCAGTTTCTCGCGGCGCGCCCAGCGCGGCGCGTATGCGTTCAGCCCTACCCTATCAACAGCCTCGGAGCCGCCCCTATTCGCCGTCCTATGCAAACGCCGCCCGTCAAGGATGGGCCGCGTATCAACGATGAAATCCGTGTCCCCCGCGTCCTGCTGATCGACCAAAATGGCGAGAAGCAAGGCGAGATGCCGACGTCCGCCGCCCTGGAAGCGGCCGAGGAGGCTGGTCTGGACCTGGTGGAAATCGTTCCGAACGCCAATCCTCCCGTCTGCAAGATCCTGGACTACGGCAAGTTCAAGTTCCAGGAGCAGAAGAAGAAGAACGAGGCGCGCAAGCGGCAAAAGGTCGTCGAGCTCAAGGAAATCAAGCTCCGCCCGAACATCGACGTTCACGACTACGAAGTGAAGGCCAAGTCGATGCATCGATTCTTCGAGGAAGGCGACAAGGTCAAGGTGACCCTGCGCTTCCGCGGTCGCGAAATGGCGCACCCGGAACTCGGCATGAAGCTGCTGCTCAAGGTCAAGGCCGACTTCGACGAAGTCGCCAAGGTCGAATATGAGCCCCGCATGGAAGGCCGGCAAATGATCATGATCCTGGCTCCGCGCTAGGATTGGATCAGAGGTAGACATCGAAGCGCCCCGGCCTCACGGCCGGGGCGTTTTGTTTTGACTAGTCATCGCCCCTCTCGACAGCCTCTCAACCCGTGATAGCGTTTCACCCGGGTTGGGGGAGTCTCTAGTGATCAAATCATTATTGGCCGCGGGCGCGGCCTGCCTTGCTCTGTGCTCCAGCGCCGCGTTCGGCGCGGAGAAGCCGGATCTAGCCCTCTATGGGCGGCTGCCACAGATCGAGGACGTGACGATCTCGCCCGACGGCTCGAAGTTGGCGGTGATCATGACCGACGGCGAAGAGCGCCTTCTCGCCGTACGCCAGCTGGACGGGAAGATTCTGGCCGGTGTGAAAGCCGCCAAGACCAAGCTTCGCGACGTTCTGTGGGCGGGCGAGGACCATGTGATCATGTTGTCCACGCAGACGGCCATCGTTTACGGCCTGCAAGGTCCAGCCCGTGAGTATCTCATGGCCGTGGACTTCAACCTGATCACGCGAAAGCAGTCCCTGCTGCTTCGCTCCCAGCCGGATTCGATGAACGTGATTCTGGATCGGCCCATGATCCGCATGATCGATGGCCAACCCGTCGCGTTCGTGGAAGGGGTCCATTTCCTCGACAATCAGGGCGTCGACACGCTGTTCCGCGTCAACCTGAAGGACGGCGGCACGCGCATGCTGGACGGCGGCGCGCGCATGGACGCCGATGGCTGGCTGGTCGACGCCGCGGGCGAACCGACGGCTCAATCGCTCTACGACAGCA
>CAKZJK010000076.1 GCA_936942565.1 uncultured Caulobacter sp.
CCGGCGTTGAAACGGCGGCCGGGTCGCGCCTTCCAGCGACCCGGCCATCCTCCCTTGGCGCTAGTAGCTCTTGGGCAGTCCCAGCACGCGCTCGGCGATGAAGTTCAGGATCATCTCGCGGCTGATCGGCGCGATGCGGGCGATCATCGCCTCGCGGAAGTAGCGCTCGACGTCGTACTCCTTGGCGTAGCCCATGCCGCCGTGCGCGAGAACGGAAGCCTCGCAGGCATGGAAGCCAGCTTCCGCGCCGAGGTACTTGGCGGCGTTGGCCTCGGCCCCGCAATCCTTGCCAGCGTCGTAGAGCGCGGCGGCCTTGAAGGCCAGGAGGTTGGCGGCTTCGAGCTCGGCCCACGACTTGGCCAAAGGATGGGCGACACCCTGGTTTTGGCCGATCGGCCGGCCGAACACCACGCGCTCCTTGGCGTAGGTCGTTGCCTTGGCCAGCGCCGCGCGGCCCAAGCCAATCGCCTCGGCGGCGAACAGAACGCGCTCGGGGTTGAGGCCGTGCAGCAGGTACTGGAAGCCCTTGCCCTCCTCGCCGACCAGGTCACCGGCCGGGACGAACAGGTCCTCGATGAAGAGCATGTTACACTCGACCGCCTTGCGCCCCATCTTCGGGATCGGCTTGGCCTCGATCTTCTCGCGGTCGGTGTAGAACAGCGACAGGCCCTGGGTCGGCTTGGCGCACTGATCCTTGGGCGTGGTGCGGGCGATGATCAGGATCTTGTTGGCGCGCTGGGCGCCGGTGGTCCAGATCTTCCGGCCGTTCAGGCGATAGCCGCCATCCACCTTCTCGGCCCTCGTCTCCAGGCTGGAGGTGTCCAGGCCCGAGTTCGGCTCGGTGACGGCGAAGCACATCTTGTCCTCGCCCGAGATGATCCTGGGCAGCAGGCGCTCGCGCTGCTCGTCCGTGCCGAACTTCACCAGCGGCATCGGGCCGAAGATGTTGAGGTGAATCGCCGAGGCGCCCGAGAAGCCCGCGCCCGACTGGGCCACGGTCTGCATCATGACCGCCGCCTCGGTCAGGCCCAGGCCCGCGCCGCCGACGCTTTCGGGCATCGCCACGCCCAGCCAGCCGCCCTCGGCGATGGCGGCGACGAAGTCCTCGGGGAAGTTGCCGGTCTCGTCCGTGCGGCGCCAGTATTCGTCGTCGAAGGCCGCGCAGACCTTGGCGACGCCCTCGCGGATGGCTTCCTGCTCTTCGGTCAACCAGAATCCGGACATCCGGCCCTACTCCCCTGCGCTGTGCGTCGCTCCCCGGGCCTTCTCGAAGCGCCGCGCATCCAGGGCGGCGGCCTCGGGGCCTGGGTTATCATTCGTCAGATATGCCGCCACCATACCCGCCACAAGCGGCGCGAACAGCCATCCGTTACGTCGCGCGCCGACCACCAGCATGACGCCCGGCGCTCGGCTCCAGCCCACGAGCGGCAAGCCATCGGGCGTGGTGGCTCGCACGCCGACCTCGACCGCCGCGCCGTCGAGGTCCAGCGCCGGTCGCAGCGCCCGGGCGGCGCGCCGCAGCGCCTCGGTCGCCGAGGCATCGGGCGCCAAGTCG
>CAKZJK010000077.1 GCA_936942565.1 uncultured Caulobacter sp.
GACCTCCCCGGCGAATGCCGGGGCCCAGATTCATCCGGAGAGGTTGGGGTGCTCGCGCCCTAAGGCCTACGACTTCTCACTATCATCAGCGGGTTCGATCTGGGCCCCGGCATTCGCCGGGGAAGTCGGGTTGAGGAGGCCTCGTTCAGCCAAGAAACTCTAGCGCCAGATTCCGCCAATCGGGATTAACTTCTTCAATCAACATCAACTTCCACGACCTGCGCCATTCCTTCATTCGTCGTTCGCGGATCAGAGCGCCTTCCCGCGTATCGTGTTGCTCGAACCAAACCAGCATCGTGCAGCCGTACTTGGCTGTGAATCCGCGTACTTGGCTTTGGTGCTCGAACACGCGACGCGCCAGATCGTCGGTGGAGCCAATATAGAGAGTACCGTTACGACGGCTGGCCATGATGTAGACGTAAAAGGCCATGGCAAAGCTTGCGACTAGGATCACGGCAAATCAATCTAAAATTGTATATTTGCTCTGTCCCCTGAGTGTGTTCGGGCGTGAGATCTCGGCGCTAGACGCATCCCCCGCCCCCTCACGCCGCGTCCGGCTGAGCGGGCAGCCGAATGCGGCCGCCGCCCGCGAGCAGGGCGTCGATCACCTCGCCCGGGACCGGCGGGCTGAACAGGAAGCCCTGGGCCTGGGCGCAGCCGATGCTCTTGAGGATCTCGCGCTGGGCCAGGGTCTCGACGCCCTTGGCCATGACCGACAGGCTGAGCGCCTTGGCCAGGCGCACGATCGCGGCGACCACGGCCTCGGAGTCGGCGTCGTGCCCCAGGGGCGCGACGAAGCTGCGGTCGATCTTGATCCGGTCGATCGGGTAACGGCGGATGTACGACAGGCTGGAGCAACCGACGCCGAAGTCGTCCAGCACCAGCGAGAAGCCCATGTGCCGCAGGCGATCGACGGTCTCGTGCGCGCCTTCGCCCTCGCCCAGCAAGGCGCCCTCGGTGATCTCGAGGGCCAGCTGGCGCGGGTTGGCGCCCGTCTCGCGGATCAGCTCGGCGAGCTCGGCGATGAAGCCGGCGCGCTTCATCTGCCGGGCCGAGACGTTGATCCCCACCTGCAGGCCACGCCAGCGGAGGCTGTCCTCCAGAGCTTGCTTCAGGACGTAGTGGCCCATCTCCTCGCTGAGGCCGCAGTCCTCCGCCAGCGGAATGAAGGCGTCCGGCGGAATCTCGCCGCGCGTCGGATGCGACCAGCGCGCCAGGGCCTCGACCCCGACAATCCGATCGGCGGCGTCGACCTGCGGCTGGTACTCCAGACGGACCGCGCCCTCGCGAAGGGCCGTCCGCAGGTCCTCCTCCAGCGCCCGGCGGGCCTTCAGGGCCGCGTCCATGGCGTCGCGCCCGACGGACTCTGGATGCATGTCGGCGATCCCGACGCCAAGCTGGCCGCCGAGGCGAGGCTTTCCGAGGCATGACCGCGCCGGCCCCCTTCTTCGAACGTGAGGGGCCGCGCTGGTTCTCGATCCCCGCGCACCGGCCGTTCGTCGACGACCTGGCGCGCGGCCTGCTGAACGCCCTGGAGCCGCTGGGGCCTGAAGCCCTGCCGCGCGCTACCGTCTTGACCCCGACCCGTCGCGGCGCCCGCGCCCTGGCCGACGCCTTCCTGGCGGTCGGCGGCGGGCGGGCCCTGCTGCTGCCGCAGATCCGGCCGCTCGGCGACCTCGACGAAGGCGAGCCGCCGTTCGAGCCGGGCGAGCTGGCCATCGACCTGCCGCCGGCCATCGCCTCGCGCCGCCGCCGGTTCGAACTGGCCCGGCTGGTGGTCGATCACGGCAATCTGCTGTCATTCAAGCCCGGCCCGGTTCAGGCCCTGGAGCTGGCCAAGGCCCTGTCCGACTTCCTAGACAGCTGCCAGATCGAAGAGATCGCCTTCGAGGACAGGCTGGACGGCTTGGCCGAAGGCGATCTGGCCCAGCACTGGCAGGTGTCGGCCCGATTCCTGAAGGCGGTGCTGCGCGCCTGGCCGGAGCGGCTTAAGGATCTGGGCCTGATCGATGTCTCCGAGCGCCGCGTGCGCCTGCTGCGGGCGCTGGAGAAGCAGTGGTCCGAGAATCCGCCGACCGAGGTCCTAGTCGCCGCCGGCTCGACCGGAACGGCCCCAGCCACCGCCGACCTGCTGCGCGTCGTCGCCGCCGCGCCCATGGGGGCCGTCGTCCTGCCGGGCCTCGACGAGGACCTGGCCGACAGCGCCTGGGAGCGGATCGAGGGCAGCCAGGGCGAGCAGCACCCGCAGGGCGCCATGAAGCGCCTGCTGGACCGCGCGGGCGTCAGCCGCGGCGAGGTACGCGCCTGGGTTCCCGACGCCGACAGCCGGGGTCGCTGGCGCCGGCGGATCGTCAACGAGGCCCTGCGCCCGGCCGAGGCCACCGCCGACTGGCTGGCCCAGATCGCGTCCCTGCGCGCCGAAGCCCCCGACCTCGACCCGATCGCCGAAGGGCTGACGGGCTTTTCCGTTATCGCCGCCCGCGCCGAGGAGGAGGCCGCCGGCGCCTGCGCCTTGCTGCTGCGCGAGGCCCTGGAGACGCCCGACAAGACCGCCGCGCTCGTGACGCCCGACCAGACCCTGGCCCGCCGGGTGATGACCCGCCTGCAGCGCTGGGGCGTGATCCCCGACAGCTCGGCCGGCGCGCCGCTGGCCGCCGCCGGTTCGGCGATCCTGGCCTTGCACTTAGCGCGCCTCGTCGAAGAGCCGCTTAATCCGGTCCGCCTGCTGGCAGTCGCTAAGCACCCGCTTGTGCTGGGCGAGGACGAAGCGCCGGCCGCCGCGCTGCTGGAGCGCAAAGGCTTGCGCGGCGCCGCGCCCGGCTCGGCCGAGGTTCTGCGCGCACGCCTGAAGGACACGCCGGAAGCCCTGGCCCTTTGCGAGCGCGTCCTGACCGCCATCGATCACGCCGCGAGCGTGTATGCCAGTGGCTTCGCCCGTCCCTGCCACGCGGCCAAGGCCTTGGTCGAGGCGCTGGAAGGGCTGATCGCGCCGCCTCGCCTGTGGGCCGGTGGCGCGGGCGAATGCCTGGGCGCGCTAATGGCCGCCCTGATCCAGGACGGCGAGCCCCTCCCCGACGCCTCGCCCCAGGCCTTCGCCGACATTCTCGACCGGCTGGTCAACGAGGAGACCGTCCGCGTCGGCGGCGCCACCCATCCGCGCCTGCGCATCCTGGGCGCCATCGAGGCGCGCCTGGTGCGCGCCGACCGCCTGGTGCTGGCGGGGCTGGAGGAAGGCGTCTGGCCGCAGGGCGCGCCGATCGATCCGTTCCTGTCGCGGCCCATGCGCCAGCGCCTGGGCCTGCCGCCGCCCGAGCGCCGCGTGGGCCTGACCGCCCACGACTTCGCCCAGGCCGCCAGCGCGCCCGACGTCGTGTTGGTCCACTGCGAGCGGCGCGGCGGCGCGCCGGCCGTCGAGTCACGCTGGCTGTGGCGGCTGAAGACCCTGGCCGGCGGCGCGGGTCTCGCCCTGCCCCGGCGCGACGACGTGCTGGACTGGGTCCGCGCCCTCGACGCGCCCGAGCCCTATTCGCCGATCAAGCGCCCCGAACCGCGCCCGCCGGTCGAGGACCGTCCGCGCAAGATGGCCGTCACGCGGGTTGAGGCCCTGACCCGCGATCCCTATGCCGTCTGGGCCCGCGACATTCTGAGGCTCTATCCGCTGGAGCGCCCCGACGAGCCGGTCGAGGCGCG
>CAKZJK010000078.1 GCA_936942565.1 uncultured Caulobacter sp.
AACCCCGCGACCCAGCGTCGACCGCCCCCAGCCCCTCGCGGAGCGGCCGAGATCAGCCGGCCCATCAGGGCGGCGTTCGGGGCCTGGGCCGGCGCCAGGTCGAGCAGGCGATCCAGCCGGGCGGCGGACGCCAGGACCGGCGCCAGGCGCTCGGCCTCCGCGGCCAGCAGCGCGCGCGCGGCCTCGCGCTCGCCTTCCGGCCAGCGGGCGATGTCGCCGCCGTAGATCTCGGCCAGGTCCTCGAACCTTTCGAGGGACATCATGACCCCGTCTCCTTCACGATTCCGTCCATCAGCCCGCTCCCCGCAGATCCGCCAGCGACGCCTTCAGCGCCCGGCGTCCTCGCCCGAGCAGGCTTTCCAGGGCCTCGACGCTGATCTCCATCAGCGCCGCGGCCTCGATGTTCCCAAGACCCTGGTGGTGGCACAGCACGATCGCCTCGCGCTGGCGCGGCGGCAGCGCGGCCAGCGCCGCCTCGACCCGTCGCGACAGCTCCGCCCCCATCAAGCCCGCGTCCGGCGCGGGTCCGGTGTCGACCTGCTCCGGCGGCGTGTCCGTCGCGATCTCGCGCCGACGCCGCAGGCGATCGTAGCACAGGTTCAGCGCCACCCGGTGCAGCCAGGTGTCGAACCGCGCCGCGCCCGGCTTCCAGGCCCTGGCCTGTTTCCAGGCGCGCAGAAAGGTCTCCTGCGCGACGTCCTCGGCCTCGCCGGGATCGTTCAGCATGCGCCGAGCCAGGGCCAGGATGCGCGGCAAGCGCCGGTCCAGCAGTTGGCGCACGGCGGCCGGTTCGCCTCGGCTCACCCCCGCCAGCAGCACCTCGTCGGGATCGTTCCCGTCGGACAAGCTTCAACCCGCCGCGCACGCCGCCATCAGACCCCGACCTTGGCCTTGCGGCCCTTGGCCTGCAACTCCTCGATCGTCAGCACGCCGTCGTTGTTGGCGTCCATCCGCTTGAACCGCATGGCCAGGACGTCGGCGGCTTCCGCGCGCGACAGCGAGCCGTCCTTGTCCTTGTCGAAGCGGGCGAACATCCGCTGGCCACGCTTGCCGGCCTTGGTCGCCTTGGCGTCGGCCTTGGCGTTGCCTTCGCGGAAGGCGGCGAACTCCTCGGGCGAGATCTTGCCGTCCTTGTTCGTATCCAGGCGATCGAACATCTTGTCGGTGTTCTTGGCCTGGAACTGTTCGAGGGTCATGCCAGACGGGGCCGCGCCCGTCTGGGCCAGCGCGGGCGCCGCCAAGGCCAGCACGGCGCCGGCGGCGATCAGGGTTCGTATGATCATCTGTCTCAAGGTCTCCGAAGCTGGAAGGCCCGTCCCTGAGACTGAAACGCGCGGGGGCGGGGATTCCGTCGGAGCGAGGACCAAGAATTGCGCCCCCTCCGTCGTGATGCGTATCCGCATCCCGCCACCTCCCCCGTTTCACGGGTGAGGAGGACGCCGCTCCCCTCCTGCCCCGCTTGCGGGGGAGGTGGCGCGGCGCCGATAGGCGACGTGACGGAGGGGGCGTCGCGGAGGGGGCGTCGCGGAGCCCCTACCCCTTCACCACCGCCTCATAGGCCGCCCGGGCCTCGGCCTTGGCCTTGGCGAGCTTCGGCTTCAGCGACTTGAACTGGGACACCCCACCGGCCTTGGCCATCAGCGCCTTGAACGCCTTGGGCTCGGCCTCCGGGTCGCCGCCGTCCTCCAGCGCGACCTTGATCAGTTGAGAGAGATCCTGCTCCAGTCGCCAGGCCGCCTCCAGCCGGGACAACGCGCCATCGTCGGCCAGCCCGGCCTCGCGCAGGGCCGCCAGCGCCTCGCCGGTGTTCTGGCGCAAGGGGCCACCGTCCGCCGCGTGCGCCAGCTGCAGGAACTGGGCGGCGAACTCGATGTCGACCAGACCGCCGGGATCGAGCTTCAGGTCCCAGTCGCCCTTGCCCGGCCGCTCGCGCTCCATCAGCTGTCGCATCTCGACGACGTCGGCGGCGGTCTTCTTCGGGTCCCGCGCCCTTCGCAGCGCCGCCGCGATCGCGCCCTCGGCCCGCCGCCGGAACGCCTCGGAGCTGGCCCAGACCACCCGCGCGCGGGTCAGGGCCAGCAGCTCCCAGGTCTCGGCCTCGCGCTCGTAATAGTCCTCGAAGGCCGCGAAGCTGACCGCCACCGGCCCCTTGGTCCCCGAGGGCCGCAGCTTCAGGTCGACCTCGTACAGCGTCCCCTCCCCCGTCGGCGCCGACAGGGCCGAGGTCAGGCGCTGGGTGAAGCGGGCGTAGAAGACGTCGGCGCTCCAGTCCTTGATGGCGGACATGCCCCGAGGATCATCCGCGGCGTAGAGCGTCATCAGGTCGAGGTCCGACTTGGCGGTCATCTCGCGCGAGCCGGCCTTGCCCAGCGCCACCACCGCCACCTGGCCGGGGAAGGCGCCGCCCAGCCGCTCGACCTCGGCCAGGGCGGCGGGCGCCAGGCCCTCGATGATCAGATCGGCCAGCTCGGCGAAGGCGCGGCCAATGTCGCGCGCGTCGGCGCTGCCGCTCATCACCCGCACGCCGATCCGGAAGCTCTGGTCGCGGAACAGCCGCCGCGCGGCGTCCATCGCGCCTTCGAAGTCCTCCGGGTCCCACGGCGCGACGGTCGGGGTCTCGATGGGGCCGAAGAAGCTGGGATCCAAGAGCGCGTCCAGCGCGGTCGGCCGCTTGGCCATGGTGCTGGCCAGGCGCGGGGCGAAGGCCATGACCTCGACGATCAGCTCGAACAGGCGCGGCTGGGCCAGGAACAGCGACTGGATCTGCACGCCCGAGCTCAGGCGGCTGAAGAAGTCGGCGAAGCGGTTGAAGGCCTGGTCCGGCGCGCCGGTGGCGTTGGCCGCGTCCAGCAGGCGCGGGGCCAGGCGCGTGAACAGCTCCCGCCCCCGCTCGGTGCGGGTGGCGGCGATGTGGCCATGGTGCCAGCTACGGATGGTGGCGGCCACGCGCTCGGGGCTGGAAAAGCCCATGCGCTTGAGGGTCGCCAGGGTCTCGGGGTCGTCCTCGACGCCGGTGAAGACCAGGCTGCCGAAGCGCGAGGACAGCTCCTCCTCGCCGGCGAACAGCCGGCCGTAGCGCAGGTTGACGCCCTTCAAGATCTTGCCGACGGCGGCGTCGAAGCCGCGCAAGTTCGCCTCGCCCCACAGGGCCGCGACCTTCTTCCGCTCGGTGTCGGACTCGGGAAGCTTGTGGGTCTGGTCGTCGGCGATCATCTGGGCGCGGTGCTCCAGCGCCCGCAGGTCCTTGTAGGCCTCCGTCAGCCAGACGGCGTCCTCGGGCTTGACGTGGCCGGCTTCGGCGAGAGCCGCCAGGGCGTCCAGCGTGCGGGGACTGCGCAGGTCGGGTTGGCGCCCGCCCAGGATCAGCTGCTGGGTCTGGACGAAGAACTCGATCTCGCGAATGCCGCCCCGGCCCAGCTTCAAGTCCGCGCCCTTGGCGGTCAGGCGGTCGTCGACCTTGTAGGTGTGGATCTGACGCTTGATCGAGTGGATGTCGGCGATGGCCGCGAAGTCCAGGTTCCGCCGCCAGATGAACGGCTGCAGCCCCTCCAGGAAGGCGCGGCCCTCGGCGAGATCCCCGGCCGCGACGCGGGCCTTGATGTGCGCCGCGCGCTCCCAGTTCTGGCCGACGCTCTCGTAGTAGTCCATCGCCGCGTCGACCGGCATGGCCGGCGGCGTCGAGGACGGGTCGGGACGCAGGCGCAGGTCGATGCGGAAGACATAGCCGTCCCCGGTCCGCTCCTGCAGGACGCGGCCCAGGTGGTTGGCGATCCGCACCGCCACGGCTTGAGGCTCATGCCCCTCGGCGACCGGCAGTTTCTCGGGCGCGTAGAAGATCGAGAAGTCGATATCGCTGGAATAGTTCAGCTCGAACGCGCCGTGCTTGCCCATGGCCACGCAGAAGAGGCCCGGCGCCGGACCGTCCTCGCCTTCGCCGACGTGGGTCAGGGCGCCGCGATCGATCTCCTGGCGAACCGCCTGCGCCAAGGCGGCGTGCAAGGTCGCGTCGGCGAAGCGGGTCAGGGCGCCGGTCACCTGGTCCAGGTCCCAGACGCCCGACAGGTCGCAGAGCGCGGTCAGCAGGTGCAGGTCGGCCTTCAGCTCGCGCAGCACCCGGCGGGCGGTCTCGAAGTCTGGCTCGGCGGCGACGGCCTCGGCGGCGTTCAGAATCCGGGAAAGCCGCGCCTCGGGCTCGGCCTCCAGGATCGACGGCAGCCGGTCGCCATCGCGCCGCGCCAGACTGGTCAGATAGGGCGAGGCGGCGAACACGGGGGCCAGGGCGGGCCAGGCGGCCTCCACGATCGGGAAGGCCTCGCCGACCCGCTTGGCGATCGCCTCGTGGGCGCGCTCGGCGGCCTTGGGATCGACGATGGGGCCGCGGGGCGTCAGCTGATCAGCGAGGCGAGTCATGGCGGCAACCTCGCGCGCCTCGCGTCCGCGAACAAGACTCCGGCTTGACGCCGCATATTACAGTTGTAACCATCACATCCGAGGAAACGGCGGGAACCGTACGCGAATGATCGAGCTCTTCGCCCTAGCCCTGATCCGCGCCCAGGTGGCGGCCGCCGCGGCGGTGCTGCTGATCATCGTCCTGCGGCCGTTCGCGCGCCAGCTGTTCGGACCGCGCCGGGCGTATGGCCTCTGGGTCGT
>CAKZJK010000079.1 GCA_936942565.1 uncultured Caulobacter sp.
CGAGCATTATCTGGCGCGGCTATCGAGGGCTAGGCCCTATTCTTGCGGGAACACCCTGGGGTTTTGTCCTGGATCGTGGACATCGATGCCGCGAAGGGGGGCGATCCATGTCGCCCGTGGATTGGTCCATAGGCGAATTGACTTAGACCTTCCCCTCGGGCGCCTCTAGCGTCGTCCATGCGAACGCCGACGACAGATTGGCTCGAACAAGGGAAGGGACTGGCATGGCCGACTCCACGCGGCGCACTCGGGTGCGCTGGCTGATCATCACGGTCCTCTTCATCATCACGACCATCAACTACGCGGACCGCGCGACCTTCTCGATCGCCGGGCAGTCGGCGTCCAAGGAGCTTGGCCTGGATCCGGTGGCGATGGGCTACATCATGTCCGCCTTTGCCTGGGCCTATGTGCTGGGGCAGATCCCGGGCGGGGCTCTGCTGGACCGCTTCGGCTCAAAGAAGATCTATCTGATCTCGCTGGTGGTCTGGTCGCTGTTCACCGCCCTCCAGGGGTTCGCGGGCTTCTTCACCGGCCTTTCGGCGGCCATGGTGCTGTTCGCCATGCGCTTCGCCGTCGGGTTGGGCGAGTCGCCGTCGTTCCCCGCTAACGCCCGCATCGTCGCCGCCTGGTTCCCGGGCGCGGAGCGAGGCACGGCCTCGGCGATCTTCAACTCGGCGCAGTACTTCTCGCTGGTGGCGTTCGCGCCGTTGATGGGCTGGCTGGCGCACACGTTCGGCTGGCGCTCGGTGTTCTGGGTGATGGGCGCGGTCGGCGTCGTGGCGGCGCTTTTCTTCGCCAAGCTGATCCACGCGCCCACCGTGCATCCGTGGATCAACAAGGCCGAGTTCGATCACATCGAGGCCGGCGGCGGCCTGGTGCGGATGGAGGAGGCCTCGGCCTCGAACGGGGCGGCCTTCACCTGGGCCAACGTCAAGCAGGTGCTGTCCAGCCGCATGCTGTTGGGCGTTTACCTGGGTCAGTACTGCATCAACGTGCTGACCTACTTCTTCGTCACCTGGTTCCCGATCTACCTGGTCAAGGCGCGGGGCATGTCGATCATGGAGGCTGGCTTCACCGCCGCCGCGCCGGCCCTGGCGGGCTTCGTGGGCGGCGTGGCCGGCGGGGGGATCTCCGACCTCCTGCTCAAGCGAACCGGCTCGCTGGACATCGCGCGTAAGACGCCGCTGCTGCTGGGCATGATCCTAGCGACCTCGATCATCGCCTGCGTGTGGATCGAGCAGGAGTGGCTGGTCGTAGTGGTCATGGCCCTGGCCTTCTTCGGCAAGGGTGTGGCGTCGCTGGGCTGGGCGGTGGTGTCCGACACCTCGCCCAAGGAGATGGCCGGGGTGACCGGCGGGGTCTTCAACACCTTCGGCAATACGGCGGGCATCGTGACCCCGATCGTCATCGGCTACATCGTCAAGGCGACCGGCTCGTTCGACGGGGCCCTGATCTTCGTCGGCGTCCACTGCGTGATCACCATCCTGGCCTACTTCCTGATCGTCGGGAAAATCCAGCGCCTGGAACTGAAGGCGGCATGAGAGACATGACGACCCGACGTTCCGTCCTGGCCGGCGTCTCGGCGCTAGCCCTGATCGCCCTGACGCGTCCAGCCGCGGCGGCGCCGATCCCGACCGTCTCGACGCCCATGGCGCCGCCCGAGTGGGCGCTACTGCAGCGGGAATTAATCAAGGCCAACGAGGAGGCCTGCGCGGCCTTCTTCGCGCGCTACTTCGACGACCGGGGCTATCTGCGGGCGGTCGCGCGCTGGGGCGCTAATGATGGTCCCGACGATGCGATCGAGAACGTCAACGACTGGCCGACCCTGCACGCGCTGGGCGCCGGCGACCAGATCCTGGTCATGGCCAAGAAGGCCTTCGAGGGCAACATCGCCCAGTACAGCGAGGCCAAGACGAGCGAAGTGCCGTTCGCGCGCGAGGGCATGTACTTCCGTGAGTTTCCGGTGATGACCGACTGGCAGCACCTGTCCGAGGGGCTGTCGGTCTTCAACCTACTGGGCCTGTCGGACCCGAACGACGCCCGCTATCGGGACCGGGTGAAGCGCTTCTCGGGTTTCTACACGGGCGAGGACCCCAGCGTCCCGAACTACGATCCCAAGCGGAAGATCATTCGCAGCATGATCACCGGCAGCAAGGGGCCCATGCTGCGGACCGCCACGCCGCTGGACTGGGCCGGGGATCGCTTCGATCCGACCCACTTCTTCATGGAGCACGGCGAGAGCACCTATGAGGAGACGCTGCGCCACTACGACGAATATGGCGACGTGGTCGGCGACTCCCCGCTGAACCTGCAGGCCACCAGCCTGGTCATGAACGCCTTCATGCTGGACCAGGAGCCGAAGTACCGCGACTGGATCCTGTCCTACGTCGATGCCTGGATCGACCGCGCCCGCGCCAATGGCGACGTCCTGCCCAGCAAGATCGGCCTAGACGGCAAGATCGGCGGGCCGAAGGGCCGGTGGTGGAGCGGGACCTATGGCTGGGGCTTCAGCCCGGTGGCGCCGCATACCGGCAAGCGCGAGGATCGCAATCGGGTCCCACGCGCGGTGGTCGGCTTCCTCAACGCCTATCTGCTGACCGGCGACGACAAGTATCTGGACGTCTGGCGTCGCCAGAACGACGTGATCAACGCCCAGAAGAAGATCGTCGACGGCAAGGTCATGACCCCGCGCATGCACGGCCCGAAGGGCTGGTATGGCTACGCCCCCGGCGAGTATCGGCTGAACGGGCTCGAGATCTGGTACATGTCGCAGAAGGCCAGCGACCGCGCCCGCGCCGCGGACCACCCCTGGGTTTCCTATCTGGAAGGCAAGGACCCCGGCTATCCGGTCAAGGCGCTGCGCGCCGATCTCGAGCGGGTGCGAGCGCGCGCACAGGCCCAGCGCGACGACAGGACGACGGCAGATACGCGCCTAGCCGACGCCACGCTTAACATAAACCCAGCCAGCGTGACGGCCCTGATCCAGCTGATGGAGGGCGGCATCCACATCGCCCGGCCGCCCTGGTCGCCGAGCTCTCCGTCTCAGGGCGGCGCGCTCCGCTACGCGCGCCTGCGCTGGTTCGATCCCGAGCGCCGTCGCGCGGGCATCCCGCCGGACGTCGCGGCGCTGGTCGAGCGGCTATCCGACGACGAGGCGGTGGTGACCCTGGTCAACACCAGGTCGCGGCGAGAACCGTGACGGTTCAGGCCGGCGCCTATGCCGAGCATCAGTTCCTCGGCATGGCGATCGGCGAGGAACCGGCCACGGCCTTGGACGCCTCGTCCCACACCCTGCGCCTGGACCCCGGCGCGGGCGCTCGGCTGACCTTCAAGATGAAGCGCTACGCCAACCCGCCGACGCTCGGCTTCCCGTGGGACAGGGGTTAGGTCCCTTCCTTCAGGAACGGGGCGACCGAGAACAGCTCGCGTTCTTCCCCGCGGGGATCGTCGACCATTCTGGACGCCTCGTTGATCACCAGGGTTGGGCGGCGCGGCAGGGTGTATTTCTCCCACGCCGGGATCGCCGCGCAGTTCGGGTCGCCCGTCCGCGCGAAGCTCGCGAAGGCCGCGCTCATCTGGTCCCGCACCTTCCGCGCCGCTGGCCCAGTCCCGGTCATCGAGCCCTTGGCCCCCAGCGTGCCGAACACCAGGGCGATGTCGTAGCTGTGGTAGGCGCCCATCTTCGGATCGGTCTGGGCGCCGAAGTCCAGCTGGTACATCCAGGCCGGCGCGCCGATCTGGGCTCGCCGCTCGGCCTGGATCAGATGCCCCGGCCACGAGCGGCCGGCCGTCGTCGCCGCGAAGAACACGTCCGACGGGCTGTAGTTCGGATAGAGCTGACGATAGCGGGCGATGACGTGCTCGGGCGCGACGTCCAGGACGAGCTCGTTTTCCATGCGGCCCGGCAGTTCCTCCCAGGTCAGGGCGAAGTTCTTGGGATCGCCGCCCAGGAAGGCCTTGGTCTCGTCGTGGGTGTTGCCGATGATCATCGGGATGTGGCCGCTCTCGCGCGGGGCGTCCGGATAGAAGGGGTGGCGCTTCAGGACGCGGTGGTCCAGCACGGACCAGAAGACGATCCCGCCCTTGCGCTCCAGAGGATCGCGCATCCTCAGCGCCTCGACCAATTGTCCCGCCGGCAGGGTTTTCAAGGCCTCGGTCTGGTCGGGCTTGAGGCCCAGCTTTTCCATGAAGGCGCGAGCGCGGATCGTGGCGTGGATCGGCCCCATGGCCGTCACGTGCTGGCCGCTCATGGTCGCGACCTTGTGGTAGAGGCCCGCCGCCTGAGGCATCGCCATCAGGGTCACCAGCTTTGCCCCGCCGCCCGACTGACCAAACGTCATGACATTGCCAGGATCGCCGCCGAACGCGGCGATGTTGTCGCGCACCCATTGTAGCGCCAGGATCAGGTCGAGGTTTCCGACATTGCCGCTATCGGCCAGCTCCGGACCGCCCAGTCGCGCCAGATAGGCGTAGCCGAAGCAGTTCAGCCGGTGGTTCACGGTCACCACGACGACGTCATAGGTCTTGGCCAGCCAGGTTCCATCATAGAGCGGGCTGGAGCCCGAGCCGTTGGCGTGTGCGCCGCCGTGGACATAGACCATGACCGGCCGGGCCTTGCCGTCGGCGAGGCCCGGCGTCCAGACGTTCAGGAACAG
>CAKZJK010000080.1 GCA_936942565.1 uncultured Caulobacter sp.
GATGGTGGCGAGGCCGCCGCGCAGGGCGTCTAGGTCAGACAGGTCGCAACGCACGTAGCGCGGCGGCACTTCCGCCATGGCTACGCCGGCTTTCTTCAGCGCCGCGGCCTCGAACGCCATCACGTCTTTCGGCGCCGGGGTCTGCGCCGCGCCGATCTCGTGCCAGGCCATGTCCATCATCGCCGCTTCCATGTACTCGAGCGTGGCGAAGCCCTCGCCGTACTTGCTGGCCTTGAAGATCTTGTCCACCAGCTCCTTCGGCATCGGTTCGCCGGTCTGGTAGTGCTTGGCGTAGTTGGCCAGCACGCTGGGCCAGTCGGCCCAGACCTCGTTGACCTGCGACGGGTACTCGACGAAGTCCGGCGGCGTGGCGGTGCCGGCGAACTGCGGGTATTCCACGCTGGAGAACATGCCGTGCAGGCCGTGGCCGAACTCGTGGAACATGGTGGTGACCTCGTCGAAAGTCAGCAGCACCGGCTGGCCTTCCGGCGGCTTGGGGATGTTGAGGTTGTTGACGATCACCGGCTGCAGGCCGATAGTCCTCGATGGACCGTTCAGGCGCTGGAGAAGGCGGAGGCGCTCGGCGCCGAGACGCGCGCCCTGGCCTGGACCGGTCCAAAGCCCGCCGCCGGTCTCCCCGCCGCCGCCCGCCGCGCCCGTCACGCTTTGCTGGCTGAGGCCGCCCGCGAGGCCGGCGCGACCGTCCTGCTGCTTGGCCACACCGCCAGCGACCTCGCCGAGGGCGTGGCCATGCGGGCCGAGGGTTCGACCGTGTCCGACCCTCGCGAATGGTCACCCTCGCCGGTCTGGCCGGAGGGGCGGGACGTTTTCCTGCTAAGGCCGCTGCTGTCCCTGACCCGCGCCGAGATCAGGGCCGCCCTGGCCGCCGACGGCGAGACCTGGCTCGACGACCCCGCCAACGCCGACCTGCGCTACGCCCGGGCGCGGGCTCGCGCCAGTGGAGCGAGCGATACTGTTCCCGAGGCCGCTGAGTCTTCCCCGCTTTCGACCTTTTCCCTGGATCCCGTCGGCGCCATCCGCCTGCCACGCGACGTCGCCGCTTCCCATCTCGCCGCCGCCCTGCTGTGCGCGGCCGGGACCGAGCGGCCGCCACGCGGCGAGCGGCTGGAGCGCCTGGTCCAGCGCCTGAGGAGCGGCGAGGTCTTCACGGCCACGCTGTCCGGCGCTCGGATCGAGGCGGGCGAGACGGCTCTGATCTGCCGCGACGCCGGCGAGACCGCGCGGGGAGGCCTCGCGCCCCTGACGCTCGCGTCCGGGGAGACCGGCGTCTGGGACGGACGCTGGGAAATCACCGCGGGGGCCCAGCCCCTGACCATCGCCGCGCTGAAGGGGCGGG
>CAKZJK010000081.1 GCA_936942565.1 uncultured Caulobacter sp.
TCGGCCCAGGCCGAGCTCGCCCAGCGCCGTCGCGCGGAAGAGCTGCAGCGCCTGCTGATCAACGAGCTGAACCACCGGGTGAAGAACACCCTGGCCACGGTGCAGTCCCTCGCCGCCCAGACCCTGCGCTCGTCCGACGACCTGACGACGGCGCGCGAGGCGTTCGACCGGCGGCTGATGGCCTTGTCGGCGACCCACAACCTGCTGACCCAGTCCAGCTGGACCAGCGCCGAGCTGGGCGACCTGGTGCGGCAGGCGGCCGAGCCGTTCGTCGCCGATCGCTTCATCGCCAGCGGCCCATCGGTCAGCCTGTCGCCCGCGCGGTCGCTGGCGCTGTCGATGGCGCTGCACGAACTCAGCACCAACGCGCTCAAGTATGGCGCGCTGAGCGCTCCGGAGGGGCTGATCCGCGTCACCTGGCGCGTGGTGGCCGGCCAGCTGGACTTCCTCTGGGTCGAAGAGGGCGGCCCGCCCGTCGTCGCTCCGACCCGTCGCGGCTTTGGCACGCGCCTGATCTCGCAGGCCCTGGCCCGCGAGCTGCGCGGCAAGGTGCGCCTGGACCACGACCCGGCGGGGGTGCGCTGCGAGATCAGCTTCCCGCTCGACGCCGACGACGCGCCCGGGCCGGCGCCGGCGATGCCGGAGGTTTAGGCGGGGGCTCGCGAGCCCCCTACCGCTTCGGCTCCAGGCTCCGCAAGAACGCCTTCAGGTCCGCGCGCTGGTCGTCGTCGAACTTGGCCATCGGCATGCGCGGATGGGTGCGGGGCGAGCCTTCCTCGGGCGGGTTGGGCGGCGCCAGCATGCCTTCGTCCAGCAAGGCGTCGAGGCCGCCCTCGCGATAGCGCTCGTGCAGCCGCGCGAACGGCGGCGCGTCGCGCAGGGGGCTCTTGGTCCCGCGCACGGCGTGGCAGCCGCCGCAGGCGCGCTGGGCGATCCGCTCGCCATTGGCCGCCGAGGCCTGGCTCAGCGCGGGCGAGGCGGCGAGCATCAGGCCCAGCGCCAGCAGGGCGGTTCTCACCGCGCGGCCTCGAAGTCGAGCACCACGCGGCCCTCGATCGCGCCCTTCTCCAAGCGTTCGAAGATGTCGTTGATGGCGCTCAGGCCCTCGGTCGAGGTCGTCGCCTTGACCCGGCCGTCGGCGGCGAAGGCCAGGGCCTCTTGCAGGTCCAAGCGCGTGCCGACGATCGAGCCGCGCACGGTGATCCCCCGCAGCACGGTGTCGAAGATCGACAGCGGGAAGTCGCCCGGCGGCAGGCCGTTCAGCGACACGGTCCCGCCGCGCCGGACCATGCCCAGCGCCTGGCTGAAGGCCGCGCGCGAGACGGCGGTGACCAGCACGCCTTGCACGCCCCCGACCTTGGCCTGGAAGACGGCGACGGGATCCTCGCGGCTGGCGTCGACGGTCAGCTCGGCGCCCAACTCGCGGGCCAGGGCCAGCTTGTCCTCGGCCACGTCCACGGCGGCGACCTTGAAGCCCATGGCCTTGGCGTACTGCACGGCCAGGTGCCCCAGGCCGCCAACGCCCGAGATCGCCACCCAGTCGCCCGGCTTGGCGTCCAGCACCTTCAGGCCCTTGTAGACCGTGACCCCGGCGCACAGGATCGGCGCGGCCTCGACATAGGACAGGTTGCTCGGGATCAGCCCGACATAGTCGGCGTCGGCCAGGACATATTCGGCGAAGCCGCCGTCGACCGAATAGCCGGTGTTCTGTTGCTTCTCGCAAAGCGTCTCCCAGCCGGCCAGGCAGTGGACGCAGCGACCGCAGGCGGTGTGCAGCCACGGCACGCCCACCCTGTCGCCGAGCTTCAGATGTTCGACGTCCTCGCCCAACTCGACGACGGCGCCGACGCCTTCATGGCCGGGCACGAAGGGCAGGGAGGGTTTGATCGGCCAGTCCCCGTGGGCGGCGTGAAGGTCGGTGTGGCAGACCCCGCAGGCGGCGATCTTGACCAGCACCTGGCCGCGTCCGGGCTTGGGGCGCGGCCTGTCCTCGATCACCAGCGGCTGGCCCAATGCGTCGAGCGCCGCGCGCAGTTCGATCAGCGATTCGCGGATGAAGGCCCAGTGGCGGCCCGCGGCA
>CAKZJK010000082.1 GCA_936942565.1 uncultured Caulobacter sp.
GGACCCCCTCCGTCTCGATGCGTATTCGCATCGATCCACCTCCCCCTAATGGGGAAGGAAGGACTGCCCTTACCGACCCCCGCGTCCGACCGAGCGACGACGCGAGGCCTCGCGCTCCAGCGGCGTGATCACTTCGGCGACGGCGCGGCGCTGCTCCGGGGTTCCGGTGACGTCCAGACGGCGGGCGTTGGCCAGCAGGGTCTTCAGTTCGGCGTCCGGGAGCGTGGGGATCTTTTCGAGAAGGGTCATGGAGGGCTCCTGTTCGACGTCGAGAAACGGTTGCGTCAGCATGAAAACGCGTGAGGCGCAGCTTGGGTCCGAGCTGTCGCCAAAGTCGTGCGAAAATATTTTTCTTGTTATTTCCTAGAAGTGCTCCAAGATAAGCCCATCGAATTCGCTGCCGCTCGGCCTGCTATTCCTTGCTCCGCGTGCCGGAGCGCCGGACGCGCCTTCCGAACTTCCAACGAAATTTGATCGTCGCCCGAGACGTTTTCGGACGACGAACACCCATGTCTACAAGGATACTCACCATGGCTACTGGAACCGTGAAGTGGTTCAATTCCGCCAAGGGCTTCGGCTTCATCCAGCCGGACAACGGCGGCCAGGACATCTTCGTCCACATCTCGGCCGTTGAGCGCGCCGGCATGAACGGCCTGAACGAAGGCCAAAAGCTGTCGTTCGAGCCTGAAGTCGATCGCCGCAGCGGCAAGACCTCGGCTGGTCAGCTGCAAGCGGTCTAATCGACCCGAGTTTCGCGGACCTCCGGGTTCGCCGAGAACAGGCCGGCGCTCGCGCCGGCCTGTTTGCGTTTGGGGCTTCCGATTGGCGGCCTAATCTAGGCGGCGAAGCCGTGCTCGCCCGCGATGCGGATCTGGCAAGCCTGGCCCTGCTGCAGGTGCTCGCGGGCCCGCTTGGTCGCCGAGGCCTTGGCGATATCCTTCTCGACGGACGCGCCGAAGAACACGCCGTCCTCCTCGGCCGCCCAAAGGCCCTCGTTCTTACAGACCGTGATCACGACGCGATGGAGGAGGGGCTTGTTCATCTAGGTTTCCTGTGTGGTTTCCGCTGGGGCGCGGAGGCGTCGGGCGCTCGCCGCGACGAAATCTCGTGTCAGTCGGCGGCCGAGCCGCCGCCGGGGCGCTCTTCCAGATAGGCCAGTCCCTCGCGCGTCGGCAGCCATCCGCCCCGCCCGTGTCGCGCGAAGCCGAGCTTGGCGAGTTGCTGGACGTGGCGAATGTTCACCGCCTCGAGATGGCCGCTACGCGTCCGCCGCTCCAGCTGGCGCAGCGTGCGCCACTCGTCGGTGGAGAGGGCCGACGAGTCGTTGTCCTGCTCGGTCGGAGGGACAACCCTCAGTCCGAAGGCGGCGTCGTCGGTGTTGTCGGTCATGCTCGAGCCCTTCTGGACGTTTCAGATCGCCGCCGCGGCGTGGGCGCGCGCCATGCGGCCGTGGCCCGCCCGCAGTCGCGCCACCATCCAGCGACGCAGGGCGCGGCCGTGATCGCCCGTCGGGCGCCGGTCGGCGCGCACGGCGAAGGCCGTCATCAGCGTTTCGTGCACCAGCAGGCGCGACTCGTTGCGATCCGTCGTCAGGCGATCAGCCAGACGCTGCAGGCCGTCCGACAGATTGGCGAGCTGTGAATTGGAGTGCGATTGAATGGGCATCATGTTTTCCTTCAAAGGAATCGCCAAAAATCGCGGAAAGTCACATGGAATTTCTATCTCTTTTAGAGATTCATGAGGTCTGTGACGAGTATTTTGGGGATCTATTTCTAAGACAATCATGCGCTGTTTTTTGTCATAATGATAGTTCTATCGGAATTTCGTCTTCCGTTTTTCGTCTTGAACCTCGAGCCGCGCCAAGGGTTGATGTGGGCCTCCCTCGCGTGGGCGGCGTTCGCGTCAAGGACTGGCCATGCTCTTCGAGGTCGAAGCTTCGCTGACCTACGACTTCCTCACGCCCTGCGAGGTGCTGCTCCTGGTGGAGGCGGCCCATTCGCCGTGTTGTCCGACGCGCTGACCTTCTGGCCGCCGGTCGACGCGACGCGGATCGACGATCCGATGACGGGAGAGCGGCGG
>CAKZJK010000083.1 GCA_936942565.1 uncultured Caulobacter sp.
GGGCGTAGCGCTTGAGCGCCTCATAGCCTTCCTCGGCGCTGGCGCTGTCGGCGGTGCGGCCCTTGCGGACGGCGTTGGCGGCGGTCTCCAGGCTCTGGGCCGAGACGCCGGCTTCCTTGAACAGCTTGGCCGCCTCGCCGCCTTCCTTGGCGACCGCGATCAGCAGGCGCTCGGTGGTGACGAACGCATCCCCGGCCGTCTTGGCGGCCTTCTCGGCCTCGGCGAAGACGCGGGCGGTGTCGGGC
Organism: uncultured Caulobacter sp.; assembly: GCA_936942565.1. Lineage (GTDB taxonomy): Bacteria > Pseudomonadota > Alphaproteobacteria > Caulobacterales > Caulobacteraceae > Caulobacter. The sequence goes on from CAKZJK010000083.1 coordinate 246, forward strand.
TTCATGTAGAGCTGGCCGCCGGCGCCGTCGACGCGCGGGGTCTTGGCCAGCAGGGTCTCGACGCCGCCGTCCAGCTGGTCGGGGCGGCCGCCGGCGCTCTGGATCAGGGCGCGGGAAAGGCCGTCCTTCTCCTCGAGCAGCACTTTGAGAATATGTTCGGGCGCGAACTGCTGGTGGCCTCGCGCGAGAGCCAGGCTCTGGGCCGACTGAACGGCCTGCTTGGCGCGGTCGGAGTAGAGATCGATGTTCATAATGTCCCCTTCCTAGGCGGATCGGGGCGCGTCGCCTTGACTAAGCACAACACACCCTGAGGGCCATTTAGGTGTGGCCAATCAGCCACACAAGGGCTACCAGCCCATGCTCGCGAGATATCTTTCCAAGGCCTGGATCCGCACCGCGTCGGACGGGTGGGTCGAGCCGAGATCGCCGTCCGCCCCCGCTCCGCCCTTGGCTTGATCCATGGCCTGCATGTTCTGCCACAGCTTGACGGCCTCGCGCGGGCGGTAGCCGGCGCGCCGCATGAAATCGACGCCCAGGCGGTCGGCCTCCAGCTCCTGCTTGCGCGAGAATGGCAACAGGACGCCGTACTTGGCCGCGTCGTCGCCGTGGTCCTTCAGGAGCTTGCCGAAGTCGCTCCCGCCCGTCGCCGCGCCGGCGATGCCCAGCAGCACCTTGGCCGTCGTCTGCTGCGAGGCGCGCTCGGCCGCGTGGTGGGCCACGACGTGGCCGGCCTCGTGGCCGATCACCGCCGCCAGCTGGTCGTCGTTCTGGACCATGGACAGCAGCCCCACCGTCACCCCGACGTGGCCGCCCGGCAACACGAAGGCGTTCGGCGCCTCGTCCAGGAACACCGCGTAGTCCCAGGGCTTGTTCGAAAGCCCCGCCGCCTCGATCACGCGCTGGCCGACGGCCCGCACGCGGTCGTTCTTGCGCGGCTCCTTGGAGATGTAGGCGGTGCGCAGGGTGTCGGCCCAAGCCTTCTCGCCATCGCGGGCCAGGCTGTCGTCGTTGACGATCAACAGCTGATCGCGTCCGAGGTCGGCGTTATAGGCGCAGCCGCCCAAAGCCATGGAGCCCAGCGCGCAGACGGCGGCGAGAAGCAGGGGTGAGATCAAGCGGCTACGGCGCATGGCGATCGATATGTTTCCAACACGACACAAGCTTATCGTCGGCGACGGCGCCGCGCGCAACCAAGCCTGTTACGACCTTACCGAAATGTCATCCCAGCGGCGCGAACCTCATCGCTTGAGCTCCAGCAGGTCCAGCTTCGACTCCTGCTTGGGCCAGGGCAGAGCCAGGCGGTAGCGGCCGGCGCCGATGCGCTCCAGCATGCCCACCTGGTCGCGCTCGGGGTCACGGCCATATTCGGCGCGCCCCTCGTCGACGCCCCAGGCCACCGCGCCCAGGAACACCAGGCGGCGCGAGGCCTCCGGATAGAGAAGCCCGGCCTGGCGCTGCGAGCCGGTGGTCTTTTCCAGGATCAGGTCCCCGCCGGGCGTCAGCGCCACGCGGCAGCGGAACCAGCCATAGGCCACGAGGGCGGGTCCGGCGTTTCGCGACCCCAGCTTGACCATCCGGCAGCGATAGGCGCCCGGCGTCGGGTGGGGACGCGGCAGCGACACGGTCGGATCGGCCAGGACGCCCAGGCGGGTCAGCTCGCGCCCGCGCCCCTGGGCGCGAACCTCCGAGAGCGCCGCGTCCCAGGCCTTGTCCAGTCGCTCCAGCCGCTGGATGTCGGCCGGCGCGGCGCGTGACCGCCAGTCGTCGGAGGCGGACGCGATGGCGGGGCCCGCGAGCATGACGGACAGCGCGAGAGCGAGCGGAAGGCGCAAGGGACGGCTCCTGGATCGTGATCCAGGCTTAACGTCGCCCGACGGCGGAAGTTCGGCCGAGCCGCCGCGGAGACTAGCCCAGGTCCCTGACGACTCGCGCCAGCTGCCGGGGATCGATGGGCTTGGAGAGGATGGGCGCGTCCCGCAGGTCCGAACGAACGCCTTCGGCGCCGTAGCCGGTGACGAAGGCGAACGGCACCCCCCGCAGACGCAACGCCTCGGCGGTGTCGAACGAGGTCTCTCCGTCGCCCAGATTGACGTCCAGCAGCGCGAAGTCGAACGACTCGCCCTGAGCGACCCGCAAGGCCTCGCGCGCCGAGGAGGCGGGACCGACGACCTGGCATCCCAGATCGGTCAGCAAATCCTCGACCAGCATGGCGACGAAAAGCTCGTCCTCGACCACGAGGATCCGTAGCGGGTCAGGCCGCGCCGCTGAAGAAACGGTTAGACTGGCCGGTACGGGCGAGCGCGGCGTCGATCTCGCAGACGACCCCGCCTGGGCGATAGTCGAGAGCGACGAAACCGCCCAGCTCGCGCGCCAACCCGTTGGTGATGAGGCGCGTGCCGAAACCCTGACGCACCGGTTCGTTGACAGGCGGCCCATTGATTTCCTCCCAGCGGAGTTGCAGCCGCTCTTCCGGTTCGCTTTCGACCCGACGCCAGGTCAGACGCACTTGCCCCTCGAGCCGAGAGAGCGCGCCGTACTTGGCGGCGTTGGTCATCAGTTCGTGCAGCGCCATGGACAGGGCCAGGGTCGCCTTGGGGGCGAGCCGCACCGGCGGCCCGTCGATCTGGAATTGCTCGGGCTCGGCGTGGGCGGCCACGACCGCGGCGACGATGTCGGCGAGGTCCGCGCCGTCCCAGCTTTCGCGGGTCAGGATGTCGTGCCCCTGGGCCAAGGCCAGAAGCCGCCGCGTGAGGCTGTCGCGCGCGCCGGCCAGATCCTCGGCGTTGCGAAGGGTCTGGCCGGCGACCGATTGCACCGTGGCCAGGGTGTTCTTCACCCGATGATTCAGCTCGTTGATCATCAGCCGCTGAAGCTGCTCGGCGCGCTTGCGGTCGGTGACGTCGCGCATGACGCCGGTGAAGTAGCGGTGGTCGCGGTCGCGCCATTCGGCGATCGACAGCTCCAGCGGAAAGGTCGTTCCATCGCTGCGCAGGCCGCTGACTTCCCGACCGATGCCGATAATGCGGCGCTCGCCCGTCTCCTGATAGCGT
>CAKZJK010000084.1 GCA_936942565.1 uncultured Caulobacter sp.
CAGCGGTCGGTATCGACCCGGATCAGGGCGCTTTTGCGGCATGAGTCCCGAAGAAGGAGTCATACAGCAGGCCCGCCACCCCGGCAACGATGGCCACATCGGCCAGATTGAAGATGTACCAATTGTAAACCATGCCGCCGATCTGGACGTGGAACAGCGCGAAATCGACCACCGCGCCATAGGCCAGCCGGTCGATGCCGTTGCCGATGGCGCCGCCGATGATCATGCCGATGCCCAGGGCCGGCAGCAGCTTGGTCGCCTTTCGCGCCCAGATGGCCAGGCCGATCACCACCACGACCGAGAAGCCGATCAGCAGCCAGCGGCCCCAGTCGCTGTTCTTCAGCAGGCCAAAGCTCATGCCGTAGTTATGGACCATGGTCAGGTGCAGCGGGCCCAGCAGCGGCAGGCTGGCGCCTTGCTCGCGGCCGAGGAGGCCCAGGATCCAGAGCTTGCTGATCTGGTCCAGCACCAGGACGGCGGCGGCGATCGCGTAGGCGGTCCAGCCGAGGCGGGTGATTTTCATTCAGCTACCTAAGCCACGTTCCTAAAGCTTGTCATCCCGGCCGAAGCGCAGCGTAGAGCCGGGACCCAGGGGCGGTTCGCACGGCGCTCGTGCAACTCCTGGGTCCCGGATAGCCTCTGCGAGGCTTCCGGGATGACACGCGATTTTTAGGCGACCGAGTGCGTCGCGTCCCAGTGGGCCACGGCGTCGGCGTCGCGAAGGCTAAGCTCCGGATAGCGCGGATCGGTTCCGACTTCCGGCAGGATCCGCCACGAGCGGGCGCATTTCTTGCCTTCGGCCAGGGTCGGATCGACCGATACGCCCTTGACCTCGTCGACGCGGAACGCGCCGGCGTCGCCGGCCACCAGGGTCGCGGCGCTGGTGCGGAACACCTCCGCGGCGTCCAGGCCCTCGAAGGCGGCCAGCAGCTCGGCGTCGGCGACGTGGACCACCGGCGCGGCCTCCAGCGCCGAGCCGATGCGCTTTTCGCGGCGCTCGACTTCCAGGGCGCCGGTCACGACCGAGGTCACGGTCTCGACCTTGGCCCAGCGGGCGGCCTCGGCGTCGTTGCGCCAGGCGTCGACGCGTTGCGGCATCACCCGCACGGTCACCGGACCGGCCTCGGGGAAGCGGGTGGTCCAGGCCTCTTCCATCGTGAAGCTGGCCAGCGGGGCCAGCCAGATGGTCAGGCGGTCGAAGACATGGTCCAGCACCGTGCGATAGGCCCGGCGCTTCAGGGCGTCGGGGCGGTCGCAATAGAGGCTGTCGCGGCGGACGTCGAAGTAGAGCGCCGAGAGATCCCCCTGGCAGAACTCGATCAGCGGCCGGATCACGTCCGAGAAGCGGTAGCTCTCATAGGCCTCGCGCACCTGGCCATCCAGCTCCCACAGGCGGTGCAGGATGTACTTCTCCAGCGGCGGGAAGTCGGCGTAGTCGGTGACGCGCTCGGCCTCGTCGAAGCCGGCCAGGGCGCCCAGCAGGTAGCGCATGGTGTTGCGAAGCTTGCGATAGGCGTCGGTCGTGGTGGCCAGGATCGTCTTGCCGATCCGCTGGTCCTCCGAATAGTCGACCATGGCCGCCCACAGGCGCAGGATTTCCGCGCCGGACTCCTTGGTGATGCTCTGCGGCTCGACCGTGTTGCCCTTGGACTTGGACATCTTCTCGCCGTTCTCGTCCATGGTGAAGCCATGGGTCAGGACGGCCTTGTACGGCGCGCGGCCCCGGGTGCCGGAGCCTTCGAGCAGGGACGACTGGAACCAGCCGCGATGCTGGTCGGAGCCTTCCAGATAGAGGTCGGCCGGCCAGTGGCTGTCGGCGCGGCCCTCGATCGTGAAGGCGTGGGTGCAGCCGCTGTCGAACCACACGTCGAGGATGTCGGTGATCTTCTCGTACTGGGCCGGATCGTGGTGGCCCAGGAAGTCGGCGTCGGGACGCGTGAACCAGGCGTCGGCGCCGCCCTCGCGGATGGCCGCCAGGATGCGGGCGTTGACCTCGGGATCGTTCAGCGGGTGGCCGGTGTGCTTGTCCACGAACATGGCCAGGGGCGTGCCCCAGTTGCGCTGGCGGCTGATCAGCCAGTCGGGACGCGTCTCGACCATGGCGCCGATGCGGTTGCGGCCGGCGTCGGGGTGGAAGGCGGTGTCGGCCAGCGACTGGACCGCCACCTCGCGCAGGGTCTTGCCGCCGAGGCTGTCGACGGCGTGGTCCATGCGGATGAACCACTGCGGGGTGTTGCGGAAGATCACCGGGGCCTTGGAGCGCCAACTGTGCGGATAGCTGTGCTCGACCCGGCCGCGCGCCAAGAGGTTGCCGGCCTCGATCAGCTTTTCCATGACCGCGCCGTTGGCGGGCCCGAACTTGCCGACCTTCTTACCCTCGGTCTCCAGCACCTTGAGGCCCGCGAACAGCGGCACGTGCGGATAGTAGGCGCCGTCGGGATCGACGGTGTCGGGGATCTCGCGGTGACCGTGAGCCAGCCAGACCTGATAGTCGTCGGCGCCATGGCCCGGCGCGGTGTGGACGAAGCCGGTGCCGGCGTCGTCGGTCACGTGATCCCCGGCCAGCATCGGCACGGCGAAGCCGTAGTGGCTGTCGAGGTCGGCCAGCGGATGGGCCAGCACCATGCCTTCGCAGTCGACGCTCTCGACCTTTTCGAAGGCCGCGACCTTGGCGGCCTTGAAGACGTCGCCGGCCAGCTTTTCGGCCACGATCAGGCGGTCGCCCGGCTTGGCCCAGGGCTCGAACTCGAGACCCTCTTCCAGCGCCTTCACCTCGAAGACGGCGTAAGGGATGTCGGGGTTGTACGAGACGGCGCGGTTGGCCGGGATCGTCCACGGGGTGGTCGTCCAGATCACCAGTTTGGCGCCCTGGGCGGCCTCGGAGCCTTCGACGACCGGGAACTTCACCCAGATCGTGGGCGAGACGTGGTCGTGGTACTCGATCTCGGCGTCGGCCAGGGCCGTGCGCTCGACCGGGCTCCACATCACGGGTTTGGAGCCGCGATAGAGCTGGCCGCTGGCTAGGAACTTGTGGAACTCGGCCACGATCGTGGCTTCGCTGGTGAAGTCCATGGTGGCGTAGCGGTTCCACCAGTCGCCCAGCACGCCCAGGCGCTGGAACTCGGTCTTCTGGGCCTCGATCCACTGACCGGCATAGGCGCGGCACTCACGGCGGAACTCCTCGGCCGGGACCTCGTCCTTGCGGCGGCCTTGGCTACGGAACTTCTCCTCGATCTTCCACTCGATCGGCAGGCCGTGGCAGTCCCAGCCCGGCACGTAGTCGACGTCGTAGCCCAGGGCGAAGCGGCTGCGGACCACGAAGTCCTTGAGGATCTTGTTCAGCGCGTGGCCGATGTGGATCGCGCCGTTGGCGTAGGGCGGGCCGTCGTGCAGCACATAGAGCGGCGCGCCGTCGGCCTGGCGCTTTTGGCGCACCGCGCCGTACAGGCCCTTGTCGGAGAGGGCCGCCCAGCCCTCCAGAATCTCGGGCTCCTTCTTGGGCAGGCCCGCGCGCATCGGGAACGGGGTGTCGGGAAGGAAGACGGTTTCGCGATAGTCGCGGGCGGGCGTGGCGTCGTCGGCCATGGAATTAGGTCCGGCTTTGAAAAGGTGTCGGAAGAGGGCGGGAGAACCCGGCGCGCGCTGGAGGATCGTCCGGCGGCGTCACGCCGGGCGGATAATTCGCGAAATCTTCCGAACGGAACTCATGGCGTGGGGGATAGCAGAGGGGCGGCGGCAAAGCCAGTACTTGCCCCCACCTGACCTGCTACGCAGGTCGTCCGCCCCCAGAGGGGGCGGAAGGCGCGCGCGCTCCTTCTTCCCCCTCTGGGGGAGGAGGGCCGAAGGCCCGGAGGGGGCAAGTAGTCGCCTAAAACGCCGGCGCGACGATGGCTCGCGCGGCCTGCTCATCGCGATGGATCTGCTCGATCATCAGCTCAAGGCTGTCGAACTTCAGCTCCGGCCGCAGGAAGGCCACGAGGTCGGTCTCGATGATCTGGCCGTAGAGATCCTCGTCGAAGTCGAACAGCCAGGTCTCCAGCCGCGTCTCGACGATGCCGGTGGTCGGATTGTTGCCGAGGTTGGCCACGCCCGGGACCTCGCGGCCGTCGGGCAGGCGGGTGCGGGTGGCGTAGACGCCGAGCTTGGGGACCACATAGTCCTCGACCTCGACATTGGCGGTGGGGAAGCCCAGCTGCCGGCCCAGCTGCTGGCCGCGCCGCACCACGCCCTCGATCGCGAACGGGCGGCCCAGGATGGCGGCGGCCTGCTCGGGATGGCCGTCGCGCAGGGCGTCGCGGACGCCGGTCGAGGAGAACTTCTCGTCGCCCTGGCCGCCGACCGGCTCGGCGACCGAGACGGTGAAGCCGTACTCCTCGCCATAGGCCTTCATCAACTCGGCGCTGCCGGTGCGGCCGCGGCCGAACGAGATGTCGAAGCCGACCGCCACGTGCTTCACGCCCAGGCCCTGGACCAGCACCTTCTCGACGAACTCGCGGTCGCCGTAGCTGGCCATCTCGAAGTCGAACGGCAGCAGGTAGAAGACATCGACCCCCAGGCCGGCCAGGGCGCGGGCCTGCTGGGCGTGGGTCATCAGCTTGAACGCCGGCTCGGTTGGCCGGAACAGGCGGCGTGGATGCGGGTCGAAGCTGACCACGCCCAGCGAGGTCTTGTCTGCCAGGGCGGCTTTCGCGGCCTGGGCGATCACCTGCTGGTGGCCGCGATGGACGCCGTCGAAGTTGCCCAGGGCCACCGACGCGCCGCGCGCTTCGGGGGGCAGGTTCTTCCAGGCTTGGATCGTCTTCAGGGGCATCAGGCGGCCTTGCGGGGAACCATGACCACGGCCTCGCCGTCGACGACGGGCTTGCCGTTGACGAGGCAGACGGTGGCGAGGGTGACGCGGGCCTTGGCCTCGTCGATCTCGGTGACGGTGGCGCGGGCGGTGACGCTGTCGCCGATCTTGACCGGCCGCTTGAAGCGCAGCGCCTGGGACAAATAGATCGCGCCCGGGCCGGGCAGGGTGGTGCCCAGCACCGCCGAGATATAACCGGCCGACAGCATGCCGTGAGCGATGCGCTCGCCGAAACTGGTCTTGGCCGCGTAGTCGGCGTCCAGGTGGACGGGATTGTTGTCGCCCGTCACCTCGGCGAAGGCTTCGATGTCGGCCTCGCCGACGGTTCGGACCAGTTCGGCCGTCTGGCCAACGCTCAGCTCTTCGAGAAACTTACCCTGCACGACGCTTTCCCCTCGGGTTCTTATTGTGCGTTGCACACAGCATAGCGCCGCGAAGCCCGATCACCAGACCAGATCGCCGACGGCGTGGGTCGCCCCGACCTGTTCGGCCTCCAGGAGCGCGAGCACGGCTTCCGGGTTCAGCTTGCCGTCCGGGCCGATCGCCTTCTCGCCATGGATGCCCTTGGCGATGAACAGGCAGGCCAGCTTCTGGTCGTGGGCGCCCTTCACGTCGGTGATGACGCCGTCGCCGACGCACAAGACGCGGTCGCGATCGACGGGACGGCCCAGCAAGCGCTCGGCCTCGGCCAGGGCCAGGTCGTAGATCGCGCCATAGGGCTTGCCGGCCATCACGACCTTGCCGCCCAGGCTCTCATAGAGATCGGCCAGGGCGCCCGCGCAGAAGATCAGCTTGTCGCCGCGCTGCACGACCCGGTCGGGATTGGCGCAGATGAAGAGCAGGCCCCGGTCGGCGGCGACCTTCAGGCGATCGCGGTAGTGCTCGGGGACTTCGTTCTCGTCGTCATACAGACCCGAGCACAGGATGAAGTCGGCGTCCTCGCAGCCCGCCAGGGTCAGGTCGAAGCCGGCCCACAGCGGCGCGTCGCGTTCGGGCCCGACCTTCCAGACCTTGGTCCCGGCGTGCGGCGTCAGCAGCGCCCGCGTCGCGTCGCCTGAGGTCACGAACCCGCTCCAGGCCGAGCGCGGCACGCCCAGGCCGTCCAGCTGCGCGACCACGTCGGCCGACGGGCGCGGCGAGTTGGAGATCAGCACCACCGGGCCCTTCTCCTGGCCCCACTTGGTCAGGGCCTCGCAGGCCTCGGGGAAGCTCGCCACCCCGTTGTGGATCACGCCCCAGACGTCGCACAGCACCACGTCGTAGCGGTCGGAAAGGGCGCTGAGGCCAGGCGGGAAATCCATCATGCTGGGGCGGTACCGGTCGAAGGGCGGGGCGTCAATGTCGCCGGGCTCTTAGCTGTTTGCCCGCGCGCCGGAATTCAAGGGCGGCGAGGTCAAGCTTCCGAAGACCGCCGTTCCGTGACTATCCTCCGTCCAACCTTGGGAGGGGCCGATGACGATACTGATCCTGGGTCTGGTGGTGTTCCTGGGCATTCACTCGGTGCGGATCCTGGCCGCGCCGCTGCGCGACGCCCAGATCGCCGCGAACGAAAAGCGCTGGAAGGGGCTCTATTCCCTGATCTCGGGGCTGGGCTTCGTGCTGATCATCCTGGGCTGGATCGCGGCCCGGCCGACCGCGCCGCAGGTCTATGATCCGCCGGCCTGGGGCCGTCACGCGGCCATGGGCCTGGTGTGGATCGCCTTCGTGCTGCTGGCCGGCGCGAACGGACCGGTTGGACGGATCAAGGCCACGGTGCGCCATCCGATGCTGCTGGGAACCATCGCCTGGGCCAGCGGCCACCTGTTGGCCAATGGCGACTTGGCGTCGGTGGTGCTGTTCGGGGCCTTCCTCGCCTGGGCGATCCTCGACCTGATCTCGGCGGTCAATCGCAAGGAGCCGGCGCCGGTGGTCACCAAACCGCTCGCCGACGTCATCGCGGTGGTCGCGGGCACGGTGCTTTACGCGGTGTTCGTGGTGGTCCTGCACCGGCTGCTGTTTGGCGTGTCGCCACTTGGCTAGGCGAGGTCGCGTCGTACTCCACTCTCCTCCCCATTGGAGGGAGGTGGATCGATGCGAATACGCATCGAGACGGAGGGGGTCCGCGAAGCGGTG
>CAKZJK010000085.1 GCA_936942565.1 uncultured Caulobacter sp.
GGGTCATGACCAGGGCCGCCGCGCCGTCGCTGATCGAGCTGCTGTTGGCCGCCGTGATGCCGCCGTCGCGGGCGAAGGCCGGCCGCAGGGTCGGGATCTTGGCCGGATCGGCCTTCAAGGGTTGTTCGTCGGTGTCGACGACCTCGGTTCCCTTGCGGGTCTGGACCGTCACCGGGGTGATCTCGCCCTTGAAGGCGCCCGTCTCGATCGCGGTCTTGGCCTTGGAGAGGCCCTTGGTCGCGTAGGCGTCCATCGCCTCGCGGGTGAACTGGTACTGGGCGGCCGTGTCCTCGGCGAAGGCGCCCATCAGCTTGCCGGGGGTGTAGGCGTCTTCCAGGCCGTCCAGGTACATGGAGTCCCAGATCTGGTCGTGGCCGATGCGGGCGCCGGCGCGGTGCTTGGCCATCAGGTACGGCGCGCCAGTCATGCTCTCCATGCCGCCGGCCACCACCAGGTCGACCGAGCCGGCCGCCAGGGCGTCGTGGGCCATGATCGCGGCCTGCATGCCGCTGCCGCACATCTTGTTGACGGTGGTGGCCTCGACCGAGAGGGGAAGCCCAGCGCCCAGCGCCGCCTGACGCGCCGGCGCCTGCCCAAGGCCGGCGGGCAGCACGCAGCCCATGATGATCTGCTCGACCTTGTCGCCCGCCACCCCGGCGCGCTCGATCGCGGCCTTGACGGCCGTCGCGCCGAGTTCGGTGGCCTTCACCCCGCCCAAAGCGCCCTGGAAGCCGCCCATCGGCGTGCGGGCGTAGGAGACGATGACGACGGGATCGGGGGCGGACATGATTTTCTCCCTATGAGGCTTTTGAGGCGGGATAGGCCCTCATCGTCGCATCCCGCGCAAGAGGCTTGCGGGATCGTGATGCGAAAGGGGCGAGCGGCCGTGGTGGACGCCAGGCCGCTCGCCAGTTCGCAATAACCGAGAGAGTCAATTGCGAATAAAAACCTACATTGGTTCATCTTCAAACGCAACGCTCTTGCTTTCCGCCACGGAACGCCGCACCCTCGCGTCATGGGCCGTACCGCTGACTACACCAACGAGCGCTGCTCGGTCGCCGCCACCCTCGAGGTCGTCGGTGACCCGTGGACCTTGCTGATCCTGCGCGACGCCTTCGCGGGGGTGAAGCGCTTCGAGCAGTGGCAGGAGCGGCTGAAGAGCCTGGTCAGCCACGGGGTCATGGAGACCCGCCGCTATTCCGAACGCCCGCCGCGCCACGAATACTGGCTGACCGAGAAGGGGCTGGCCCTGTCGCCCGTGCTGCTGACCATGGCCGAGTGGGGCGATCGCCACGTCTACGGCCGTGACAACTCGCCGGTGCTGTTCACCCACAAGGCCTGCGGTTGCGCCTTCCATCCGGTCCTGGCCTGCGAGGCCTGCGGCGAGGTGGTGGGGCGTCGCGATCTCGAACGCAGCTCCCGCCAGGCCGATAGCCTGACCGTCGGCGAGGCGCTGGAAGCGGCGAACATGGCGGCCGAGTGAACTTTCGCTTCCACGTCCATCGCGCCAAGCCCGCCTATCGGCTGGTGACGGCGGAGGGCGCGGCCTTTCCCTCTGGCGCGCGGGAGGCGGATTGGCGGTTCACGGCGAGCCGCGACCGTCGAGACACCAATCCCGATGTCGCCAGGCTCGTCGACGAAACGGGTTATTGCCTGTTCAAGATCGGCCTGACCTTCGATGACCTGGCGGACTGATCGCCGGCCGTTCGCCGCCTCAGGCCGGCGTCAGGTCCATGGCCCGCACGGCCCGCGCGATGAAGCCGCCGCCCAGCACGCGTTCGGGATCGGCCGGGTCGTAGAGCACGCAGGCCTGACCGGGCGCGACGCCTTCCTCGGCGCCGTCGAAGGCCACGGCCACCTCGCCGTCCAGCAAGGTCAGGCGGCCGGCGACCGGCTCGCGGGTCGAGCGGACGCGGGCCAGCACGGGCTGGCCGTCCTGGGCGGCGGCCTCGAGATCGTCCTGGCCGCCCAGCCAATTAGTTTCCTTCAGCGTCAGGGCGGCCGTCAACAGCGCCTCGCGGGGGCCGACGATGACCTGACGCCGGTCGGCGTCGATGCGGACCACGAACAGCGGATCGCCGACGGCGACGTTCAGGCCCCGGCGCTGGCCGATCGTGTAGCGGGTCACGCCCTCGTGGCGGCCCAGCACCCGGCCGTCCAGGTGCACGATATCACCGGCCTCCACGCCTTGCGGCCGGATGCGGTCAATGACCGTCGTGTACTTGCCCTCGGGCACGAAGCAGATGTCCTGGCTGTCGGGCTTGTCGGCGATCGACAGGCCAAGGCCCGCGGCGACGGCGCGCACGGTCGGCTTGTCCATGCCGCCCAGCGGGAAGCGCAGGAAGTCCAGCTGCTCGCGCGTGGTGGCGAACAGGAAGTAGCTCTGGTCCTTGGCCGGGTCGGCGGCGCGCCGCAGCTGCGGGCGGTTGGTCCCCGCTGGCATCCCGCGCTGGACGTAGTGGCCGGTGGCCATGGCCTCGGCGCCCAGGTCGCGGGCCACGTCCAGCAGGTCGCGGAACTTGACGGTCTGGTTGCAGCGGACGCATGGGATCGGCGTCTCGCCACGCAGATAGGCGTCGGCGAAGTCCTCGATGACCTGCTCGCGGAAGCGGCTTTCATAGTCGAGCACGTAGTGGGGGATGCCGATCCGCTCGGCGGCCATGCGCGCGTCCAGGATGTCCTGGCCGGCGCAGCAGGCGCCCTTGCGCGAGATCGCCGCGCCATGGTCGTAGAGCTGGAGGGTGACGCCGACCACGTCATAGCCGGCGCGGGCCAGCAGGGCGGCCGTGACGGTGGAATCCACGCCCCCGGACATGGCCGCGACGATCCGCGTTCCCTCCGGCAGGCCGACGGCCGCGCGCGCCTGTTCCACCGCGCGGGCGATCAGGGCTTCGGCGTCGGAGGTGTCGGTCTTGGGTAGCACGTCGGCGGTCATCGCCGCCATATAGCGGCGAACGGCCCATTTTGCGAGGTTTGGCCTTACTTCAGCACGTTCAGCAGCGACGACTGCTGCAGGCTGGAGAACACCTGAGCCGAGGCCTGGACGGCCAGCTTGGCCGACTCCAGGCGGGTCACCGCGTCGGCCATGTCGACGTCCACGATGTCGCCGACCATGCCGGTCAGCATGTCGGACTGGTTCTGGAGGTCGGTCTGGGCGCTTTCGAAGCGCTTCTGGGTCACGCCGTTCTTGCCCTGGGTGTCGATGACGCCCTTGTAGGCCGCGTCGAAGGTCGGCAGCAGGCCCTTGAGGAACGTCACCTGACTGTCGGTCAGCTTGCCGGTGAAGGGGCCGTTGGCGTCGACATAGGCCTGGACCTGCTTGAAGGCCTCGAACACCGGCACGCCGAAGCCGTCGCCCAGCACGCCGATCTTGGCGCTGGTCTGTTCGTCGACGCGGCTGCTGGCGATGTATTGATCGTTCTTGAAAAGCGAGGCGGTGGTCGGCGCCAGCGTCAGGTCGCCCATGGAGGCGGCGGTGGTCGTCGCGGTGTCGGTCTTGGCGCCGGAGAACACATAGAGTCCGTTGGACTTGGTGTTCAGGCCCTGCACCACGTCCCCGAAGTTGGCCTGCAGCTGTTGCATCATCGTCTGGGCGCTGCCGGAGGCCAGGGCGTTGGCGATCGCCTCGCGCGCCGCCTTGGTGGAGTCCGCGACCTTGCCAAGACCGGTGTCCTGCATCTGCAGCCGGTTGTTGACCAACTTGGCCTGGTCGATCAGGCCCTCCAGCCGCGCCTGGGTGCTGCGCATGGCGGTCAGCACCTCGGCGTTCTTGGCGTAGCCTTTCAGGTCGGTGGCGACCTTCTGGTTCGACACCTGGTTGCCGACGTCGCTCTGGCGGATTTGGGCCCGCATCAGGTTGGACGTCATGACGTTGTAGTTCTGGACGGTGGAGACCCGGGTCATGGCTTACCTCACAAGGTCGGTGAGCACGTCGTACATGTCCCTGGCCGCCTGGATCAGGCGGGCAGAGGCGTTGAACGCCTGCTGGTAGGTGGTCAGATTGATGAGCTCTTCGTCGAGGTTCACGCCTTCCTCGGACTGGCGCTGGCTGTCGACCTCGGAGGCCACCGCCGCGGCGGAGTCCTTGCGGCTATCGGCCGTGTTGGCCTTGCGGGCGATGGACCCGCTGAAGTCCGCCGCGTAGCGCGAGACGGTCATGGTCGCGGACGAGGCGTCGCCCGCCGCCGAGAAGTTGGTGACGGTGTCGCCGGATTTCGCCAGGGCCAGGGCCCCGCGGCTGTCGCCGATCGCCAAGGCAGGGTTGCCCGCGATGGCCTGAGCGAGGTCCAGCTGCGCGAAGGGCACCAGCGACGAGTTCTGCTCCATCGCCGGGTTGACGAAGAACTTCTCGCCGCGCGTGCTGCGCTCCGCCGGGCCAAGACCGAACAGCTGGCTGACCGAAGGGCCGCCCGGGCCGCGCTCTGTGGTGTCGCCCACCACCGACATAGTCACCTGCGTGGTGGTGTTCGAGGCGAACGTCATCTGGCCGTTGCCGTTCAGCGAGAACTGCCCATAGAGACCCACGCCCGTGGCGCGCGAGTTCAGCACGTCGAGCATGTCCTGCATGGTGCCGCCCACGGGGGCGTCGACCACGACGTCGCGGATGCGTCCGCCTTCCACGTCGGTCAGGCGGATGGTCATGGTGCCCGACGTGAAGCCGTGCGCGTCGGTCGCGGTCAGGCCCGTCTCGTAAGGCGAATAGCCGTTCGTGCGGATGATGTCGTTCAGACCGAAATAGTGGCTGAAGCCCTTGCCGATCTTGCTCGCGGGGGTGGTCGCGTCGTCGGCGACCGCGACGCCAAGCCCGCCGACGCCCGACAGGGACAAGGCACCGCCGGAGAAGCTGGCCGTCCCCAAGCCGCCCATGGCCGTGTTCAGCTGGGTCACGAAGTTGCCCGACGTGAAGGCCGGGCCGGCCCCGCCGTCGATCGACATGGTCCCGGCGTCGAAGTCGATGTCGATCCGACGCTGAACCATGCCCGTGCCGTCGGTCAGCGCGATCGTCGTCTTGCCCGTGAAGCCGGTGATCGCGGCCTGGGCGTCCAGACCGGTGTCTCGGCCCCTCAGGGTGGCGGGCGCGGGCACGGCCGAGGCGGCGTTGGCCGCTCGGTTGATCTCCTCGGCCGCGCGCGAGGTGAACTCGCCCAGCTGGTCGGAAATATTGATCAGCTCGACGTTGCGGATCTCCATCAAGCCCTTGATCTCGCCGCTCGAGATGTTGAGCGGTGTCGGCACGGGCGAGCCATTGGCCAGCTGCACCGTCAGATAACCGGTGGCCGTGGGCGAGGTCTGGTAGGTCACCTGCGCGGCGCCGTCGCCGGCCAGCGGCAGGCCTTCGGTCGAACGGACCACCACGCCGCCCATCGTGCGCGGCGTGACCTGGACATTCATCAGCTTGGACAGCTCGTCGACCAGGCCGCTCTGTACGTTCTCGGCGCCCGTGGCGTCGGCGCCGGCGACCTTCGCGCGCGTGATGTCGGTGTTCAGTCCGTCGATCTGCGAGAGCAGGTCGTTGACCCGGTCCACGTCGCCGGAGATCCGGGTGTCGGCGTCCTTGCCGAGCTTGGAGATCGAAGAGGTGATGCGAGCGGATTCACTGAGGAACTGATCCACCCGCGTCATGGCCTGGCCGCGCAGCAGCGTCGACGAAGGATCATCCTGCGCCGCGGAGAATGCGGTGAAGATGTCATCCAGCCGCGAGAAGAAGCTGGTCGAGCCCGTCGGATCGCCGAAGAGCTGCTGCACGTTGTTCAGCGACTCGGCGACCACCGTCGTACGGGCGCTGTCGGACGCCGCGTTCAGGCTGGCCGTGGTCAGGAAGCGATCGGTCGCGCGCTTGATGGCGTCGATGCTCACGCCGACGCCCATGCCGTTCGACAGCATGTTCGACTGCGAGATCGTCTTGCGGACGTAGCCCTTGGTGTTGACGTTGGCGATGTTGTCCGACGTGATGCGCAGGCCCGTCTGGGCCGCCATCATGCCGGACGTCGCCGTGCCCATGATCGAGTTCAGCGACATGCGAACGATCCTTTCAGCTCGGCAAACCGCGCAACGCAGGACGCGTCCTTGCCCGGCGAAACTTGCCGGGGCGGGGTGGGGATCAACATCCCGATATATGCCAAGCCATTGAATTTCATGGCGAAGAGTTCCGTGGGTCGGACATTCGACGAGATGTCATGCGCAAGGAGGGCGCCAAGTCGACCCGCGGCCCGCC
Organism: uncultured Caulobacter sp.; assembly: GCA_936942565.1. Classification (GTDB taxonomy): domain Bacteria; phylum Pseudomonadota; class Alphaproteobacteria; order Caulobacterales; family Caulobacteraceae; genus Caulobacter. Next base: position 6,215 of record CAKZJK010000085.1, read on the forward strand.
GACGCGGCAAGTCCGGTCCTTGGAAAGCCCCTCGACTGGGCAAAAAGCGCCGCTCGGGACCTTCGAAAGATCGTAAACGCCGCCTTAATTTGAAATGAAAACAATGGCTTGAGCGCCCGTTGGCGAGTTGGCCCGACCATTGCTGGGAGGGGGCGGCAAAGGCGCGTTCGTCATGGACCGCCGCCAACCGAGCTTCGACTGCGAATGACCGCGATCGCCGCACCCACCGCCGCTCTTCCCGCCGCGCCGACCCCGGCCGTCGGCGCGAAGTCGGCCAATGACGGCTTCGACGCCCTGGTGGCCATCGCCGGCCGCAAGGACGACACGCCCGCGCCCCGCGCATCGGCCCGCGCCGAGTCCAAGAGCGACGCCCGCGATGACACGCGCTCGTCCAAGCTCAACGACAAGTCCGCCGACAGGCCCGCCAAGGCCGAGACCAAGGCCGACTCCAGCGCCGCCGACCGAGCCGACCGCGCGGATCGCGCCGAAGCGGCCCAGGACGCCCGGGCCGAAAAGACCGAACAAAAGGATCAGGCCGCGGAGAACGTCGCCGACAAGGCCGACGTCGCCGCCGATCACGCGGAAGGCAAGGCCGACAAGGCCGACGCCAAGGCCGAGCAGGTCGCCGACGCCGTCGCCGGCCAGGACGGCGCCCAGATCGACACCACCGCGGCTCAGACGGCCGCCGCCGCGGCCCTGATCGCGGCGATG
>CAKZJK010000086.1 GCA_936942565.1 uncultured Caulobacter sp.
AGGCGGCCTTCGAGGTCGCCGTCTAGCGCGCTATCTCCGCTTCGGCTCCGGCGGCAGGCCCGTGATCGGGTCGCGGGGCAGGGGCGCGAAACCTTCGGCGACGAAGATATCGATCCGTCGCGAGCGCTTCTTGTCGAGGCGCGCGCGAGAGATCTGCAGGCCCGAGGTCGCCTTGAAGTCCTGCTCGATCTCCGGTCGATAGCCGCCTTCCAGGCTTACGATCAGGGCGCGGCGGCCGTAGATGGCGTTGAGCGGCGCCTCGGTCTCCGCCTGGTTCTGGGGCGAGGCCTCGTGCACCCACATGCGCAGCGGCGGCGCGCCGGGCTGGCCGAAATAGTCGCGGCCGTAGTAGGCGGCGGCGTTGTAGAGGAAGCGGTCGTCCATGGCGACGGCGCTGACCCCGCCGCGTAGGGCCTGCTCCTCCCGCGTCCGCTCGATGATCGCCTGGACGGTCTGGTCCCAGCCGCGCACCCGCTTGAAGCCGTTCGACAGGCCCACGGCGTCGGCGGCGCGCGGATTGACCATGCAGACAACGAAGAAGGCGGCGAACAGCGCCTGCGATATCAGTCCGCCGATCAGCCAGCGCCGCGCGTTCCAGCGCAGCAGCCAGCCGGCGGCGAGCACCGAGCCCGCGACGAAGGCCGCGCCGGCCCAGTTGGCGTTGGCCCGCGACACGAAGGCCTCTCCGGCGACGATGATCAGGGGGGGCGCGCTGAAGCACAGCAGCAGAAGGTCCGGAGACTGAATCTTGCGCTTCACGCCAAGCCAGATCGCGCCGCCCAGCAGCACGCCGAACGGGACCGGGCCGAAGACGCCGAACTGTGACAGCACGAACTCGCTCAGCTCACGGAAATTGAAAAGTCGCGCGCCCCAGTTGGCGTTCGAGGCGGTGTGCTTGACCGTCGAGAAGTGATGACTGGCGTTCCAGGCGAAGTTCGGAGCGAGGGTCAGGACGAAGGCGAAGGCGAACAGGACGATCGCCGCCGGGCACCAGCGATGGCGCGCCTCGCGCGAGATCAGGGCATGCAGGACGATGCTGCCGAGCGCGTAGACCGCCGCGTATTTCGAGAGGAAGGCCAGACCCAGAGCCAAACCCATTCCGGCGGCGACGAAGTAGCGGCGCGGTGCGTAGGCCTCGGCGAGATCGACATAGGCCCAGATCGTCAGGGACAGGAAGAACAGCAGGGGCGCGTCGGTGGCGATCAGGCCCGACGAAAGCACGACGCCGGGCATCAGGCTGTAGATCGCCGCCGCCGCGAGGCCGGCCCAGCCGCCGTAGAGGCGACGGGCGATCCGATGGATCACGAGGGCGGTCGCGCCATGCAGAAGCGGCGCCGAAAGCCGCACCCAGGCCTCGGCGTCGCCGCCGACCGTCGTGGTCAGCCAGATCAGCCAGGCGATCATCGGCGGTTTGGAGAAGTAGCCGAACGCCAGCTCGCGCGACCACAGCCAGTATTGCGCCTCGTCCGGATAAAGTTCGAGCGGGGTCGCGAACAGCGCCGTCAGCCGCAGGGCGGTCAGCCCCGCCACCATCAGCAGGGTCAGCCGCCAAGCGCGGATTTCGACGGATTTCGGCGCTGGTTCGGGGTGGGGTGTCATGACGCCTGATTAAACAAGTAAAAAAATACTGACTAATTGTTCCGCGTTTCCGAGGGTTTGTGACGGTTTGTGGGCGGGCGTGGCCTTTCCGTCACCAAACCTTCGAAAACTTTCTGTAAACGGCCGGAAACGACGCGAGACCGTGCTTTCAGGCCTGGGCGCTTCGAAGAAACAGGGGATCCTTCCGCATGAAAATGAAAAACTTCGCCCTGGCGACCACCGCGCTGGTCGGCGGTCTCCTTACGGCCGGCGCCGCCTTCGCTCAATCGACCGGCACCGAGGCCGTCGAACAGGTGATTATCACCGCGACGACGCAGAAGAACCAGAACGGCGCGATCGTTTCGCAGATCGTTCCGAAGTCGCGTTCGACGATCACCCAAGAATTCATCTCTCGCCAAGTTCCGGGTCAGACCATCCTCGACTCCCTGAACCTGCTGCCGGGCGTCAACTTCACCAACAACGACGCTTACGGTTCGGCCGGCGGCGACATCACCATCCGCGGCCTGGACTCGCAGCGCATCGCTCTGCTGCAAGACGGCATCCCGCTGAACGACAGCGGCAACTACGCCATCTACCCGAACCAGCAGATGGACTCGGAACTGATCGCCAAGGTCGACGTGAACCTGGGCACCACCGACGTCGACAGCCCGACGGCCGCGGCCGCCGGCGGCACTATCAACTACGTCACCCGCAAGCCCAGCGACGAGTTCGGCGGCGTTCTGGAAGCCCAAGCCGGCGACGGCAACTACCGCCGCTTCTTCGCGGTGGTCGATACCGGCAAGGTCGGTCCGTGGGGCACCAGCGCCTGGTTCAGCTACGCCGACGCGACCAATGACGTGTTCAACGGCCCGGGCAAGATCCACAAGAAGCAGTACAACGCCCGCATCTATCAGCCGATCGGTGACAACGGCGACTTCGTCAGCCTGATCGCTAACTACAACAAGAACCGCAATAACTTCATCAACCGCATGTCTCTGGCGGCCTTCCAGGCCGGCACGGGCGTCGGCTATAGCCGCGCGACTTGCGCTCGTCCGACCCCGGTGGCCGGCACCGCGCAGATCGATGTCAACGCCTCGACCTGCTACCTCAACAACATCAACCCGTCGAACACCGGCAACCTGCGCGGCCAGTCGCTGTTCCACATCACCGACAACATCATCGTCACGGCCGACCCCTACTTCCAGTACACGCTGGCTAACGGTGGCGGTCGCACGCTGTTCAGCGAGAGCGGCAACGGCACCGGTTCGGGCATCATCCGCGGCGCCGCGCTCACGGGCGGCCAAGATCTGAACGGCGACGGCGACACGCTCGACACCGTCCTGCTCTATTCGCCGAACACGACGAACACCCGCCGCTATGGCGTGACCTCCTCGCTGATCTGGAAGTTCTCCGACGATCAGAGCATCCGGGCGGCCTACACCTTCGACGAGGCCCACCACCGCCAGACGGGCGAGTACACGACGTTCAACGCCGATGGTTCGCCCTCGAACGTGTTCGGCGGCAAGGACGGTTACGGCAAGCCGATCAAGCTCTCGGACGGCAGCATCCTGCGTCGTCGGGACCGCGTGTCGGTCGCCACCCTGAACCAGTTCTCGGCCGAGTATCGCGGCCGCTACTTCGACAGCAAGATGCTGGTGAACGCCGGTCTGCGCGTCCCGTTCTTCAAGCGCGAGCTGAACAACTTCTGCTATCAGGTCGACACCTTCAACGCGTACTGCACCAACCAGCCCGCGACCTCCATCGCCGGCACCGACGATGGCGCGGGTCAGACCCTGGTCACCCTGCCGGGCCAAGGCTCGAACCAATACGGTCGTCCGCGTCAGTTCACCCGCAAGTACGACAAGGTCCTGCCGAACGTTGGCGTCAGCTACAACTTCGGTGACCACCAGTCGGTCTACGCCAGCTACGCCCAGACCCTCTCGGCGCCGCGTACCGACGACCTGTACGACAAGAAGCTGACGGATCCGAAGGCCGAGATCACCAACTCCTACGATCTGGGTTATCGCTTCCAGTCGCCGACCGTGCTGTTCTCGGCCTCGGTCTGGTACACCGACTTCAGCAACCGCATCGAGCGCGCCTTCAACGAGCAGGACAACATCGCCTTCTCGATCAACGTCGGCGACGTGAAGAAGAAGGGCTTCGACGCCCAGTTCGGCTTCAAGCCGGAAGACTACATCAGCTTCTACGCCTCGTTCTCGTACCAAGACTCCGAGCTGCAGGAGAACATCCCGGGCACCACCCTGGGTTCGGTCCTGCAGACCAAGGGCAAGGAGCTCTACGAAGCGCCGAAGTACCAAGGCGCGGTTCGCGTCGACTATGACATCACCGAAGCCTTCAGCATCGGCGTGCAGGCCAAGTATGTCGGCGAGCGTTGGACCAACCTGACGAACACCGAAAAGGTCCCGCACTACGCCCTGCTCGACGCCGACGCCCGCTACGAGCTCGACGGTTTCGGTCTGAAGGGCACCTACGTCCAGATCAACGTCAAGAACCTGACGAACGAGAAGTATCTGGGCGACCTGTCGGTGAATCCGTCGGGCACGGGTCTGGGCCAGCCGGGTTATCCGCGCACGGCCAGCATCACCCTGCACGCAGCGTTCTAAGCGCGCGGGTTTCGCTGAATGAGAAGGGCGGCCCCATCGGGCCGCCCTTTTTCTTTGTCACGAGGGTTTGCTAACTAGGCTCCGCTTGACCCCAGGCCTCGGAGGGGCCATCTGCGCCCCCTTCGTTTTCACACCCTTCCATTGGGTTCCAGAATGACCGTGATCGTCCCCGCCGAGTGGGCTCCGCACCGCGCCATGTGGGTGGGTTTCCCCAGCCACGCCGAGCTGTGGCAAGAGGACCTGGAGCAGGCCCAGCAGGAGGTCGCCGATCTGGCGCGCGCCCTGGCCGGCCCGGGCGGCGAACGCGTGCGCCTGATGGTCGTTGGCGACGAGGCCGAAGCCGCCGCGCGCGCGCTGCTGTCGGACACCACGGTCGAGATCGTCCGTGGCCAGTTCGGCGACATCTGGCTGCGCGACACCGGGCCGATCTTCGTGGACGACAACGGCAAGGCCGTCGCCGCCGGCTTCAAGTTCAACGGCTGGGGTGGCAAGTACAGCCTGGAAGGCGACGACATCGTCGCCGAGCAGATCGCGGCCGCCTCCGGCGCGCCGCTGGCTCGCAACCGCTTTATCCTGGAAGGTGGCGCGCTGGACCACGACGGTCTGGGCACCATCCTGACCACGCGCCAGTGCCTGCTGAACGACAATCGCAACGCCGATTGGGACGAGGCGAAAGCGACCGAGGCCCTCGCGGGCGCGCTCGGCGCCAAGAAGGTGGTGTGGCTCGGCGATGGCCTCCTGAACGACCACACCGACGGACACGTCGACAACCTGGCCCGCTTCGTCGCGCCGGGCGTCGTCGCCTGCCCGATGGCCTTTGGCGCCGATGATCCGAACGCGGAGGTCTATGCCGAGACCGCTCGTCTGCTGGCCGGCATGACCGACAGCCGCGGCTCGCCGTTGCAGGTCGCTCGCATCCCGTCGCCGGGCAAGATCCTGGACGAGGACGGCGAGCCGATCCCGGCCTCGCACATGAACTTCCTGATCGCCAACGAGGCGGTCATCGTGCCGATCTACGCCGAGGAGTCGGGCGCCTTCGCCGTCGAGGTGATCAAGGGCCTGTTCCCCGAGCGCCAGGTCATCGGCCTACCGTCGACCGCCATCCTGACGGGCGGCGGTTCGTTCCACTGCATTTCGCAACAAGAGCCGGAGACCGCCTGATGGCCCGTACGCTCAGCGTCGCCGCGATCCAGACCTCGTACGGCATGGATTTGCAGGCCAACATCAAGAAGACCGAAGGCTTCATCCGCGAGGCCGCGTCCAAGGGCGCCCAGGTCATCCTGCCGTCCGAGCTGTTCCAGGGGCCATACTTTTGTGTCGCCCAGGAGGAGCGCTGGTTCGCCGAGGCTCATCCTTGGCGCGAGCACCCGGTCGTGAAGGCGATCGCGCCGCTGGCCGGCGAGCTGGGCGTCGTGCTGCCGATCTCGATCTTCGAGCGCGAGGGGCCGCACTACTTCAACAGCCTGGTCATGGCCGACGCCGACGGATCCCTGATGGGCGTCTATCGCAAGAGCCATATCCCCGACGGTCCGGGCTACATGGAAAAGTACTACTTCCGGCCCGGCGACACCGGCTTCAAGGTCTGGGACACGCGCTTTGGCCGCATCGGCGTCGGCATCTGCTGGGACCAGTGGTACCCGGAGGCCGCGCGCGCCATGGCGCTGATGGGCGCTGAGGCCCTGTTCTATCCGACCGCGATCGGCAGCGAGCCGCATGACCCGAGCCTCGACACCGCCCTGCCGTGGCGGCGCGCCATGCAAGGGCACGCCGTCTCGAACGTCATCCCCGTGATCGGCGCCAACCGGATCGGCTTCGAGCCGTGGGACGGCTATCCGAACGGGGGGCAGACCTTCTACGGCTCGTCGTTCATCGCCGACCATCGCGGCGACCTGGTCAGCGAACTGGGCCGCGCCGACGAGGGCTTGGTCAACGCCACCTTCGATCTCGACTTCCTGACGACGCACCGCGCCGCCTGGGGCTTCTTCCGCGACCGTCGGCCGGAGTTCTATTCGGCCCTGTCGAGCGGTCGCCCCGCGTGATCGCGACCGACCGCCTGGTGCTGCGCCCGGCGGTCGACGCCGACCGTGACGCCATCGCCGCGCTGAACGCCCATCCGCGGGTGGGCGAGTGGCTGGGCGGCGTGCGCGACCGCGCGGAAAGCGACGCCTTCGTCGATCGCGTGCGGGCGCATCAGGCCGAGCACGGCTTTGGTTTCTGGGTGGTCGAGCGTCGGGCGGACGCGGGCGTCGTGGGCATGACCGGCATCTGGTGGACGCCGCCGGAAGTGGGTCTGGGCCGCGTCGTCGAGATCGGCTGGCGTTTCCTTCCCGACGCCTGGGGCCAAGGTTACGCCACCGAGGCGGCCAAGGCGGCATTGTTCCACGGCTTCGAGACGGTGGGGCTGCCCGAGATCATCGCCTTCACGGCCCGCGCGAATCTGGCTTCGCAAAGCGTCATGCGCCGTATCGGTATGAGCCATGATCCGGCGCGCGATTTCGATCATCCGAGCCTGGCCGAAGACCATCCCCTCCGTGCGCACGTGGTGTACGTCGCCAGGCCCTAGGCGCCGCAGCCGGTGGGCGGCCCGTTCGCCTTCGACGCCGCCACCTCCGCGCGCGCCTTCGCCAGATCGGTCATGAAGGCGGGGTCGTCATGCAGGCGAGTGACCAGGGCCGAGCCCAGATAGCGGCCC
>CAKZJK010000087.1 GCA_936942565.1 uncultured Caulobacter sp.
GGACGCTGCCGTGGCAGGCCATGGTCGAGCAGACCTCTTCCAGCCGCTCCTTCAGCGCTAGGGCCGCGCCGTTCTCGGCCAGATCATCGGCGATGTCGCGGATCAGGCCCGCGGCGTCGGTCTTGCCCAGCAGGGCCGGCGTCTCGCGCACCAGCACCGCGCCCGGGCCGAAGCTCTCGATCACCAGGCCAAGGCTCGCCAGCTCTTCGGCGCGGGCGACGACGCGTTCGGCCTCGGCGGGATCGAGGTCCACGACTTCGGGCAACAACAGGGTCTGGCGGGCCACGCCGCCGGCCGCCATCTCGCCCTTCATCCGCTCATAGACCAGACGCTCGTGGGCGGCGTGCTGGTCGACGATGACCATGCCGTCGCGGGTCTGGGAGACGATGTAGGTCTCGTGCACCTGGGCGCGCGCCGCGCCCAGCGGGAAGTCGACCGGATCGAACGGCGCGGTGCTTGGCTGATAGTCCGGTCCCGGACGATCGTCGAAGGCGACGGATGTGTAGGCTTCGCGGACCACTTCAGCCAGCTCGCCGCCGAAGCCAGGTTCGACCCGCGCCGACACCTCGTTCAGCCCGGGCAAGTCCATCGGGCGCTGCGTCGGCGGCGTCCAGCCGCCCTCGCGCCAGGCCGAGAAGCCGGCGGCCGACGGGCCCGGCTGATACTGGGGCGGGTAGCCCGGGAACGGGCTCTGCTGGGCGCGGATGCTGTCCAGCGCCTGGGCCGCCACGGTGGTCGAGGCGCGGTGGCCGGCGCCGGCCAGGGCGTGGCGCAGGGCGCCGACGATCAAGCCGCGCACCAGGGCCGGATCGCGGAAGCGCACCTCGGCCTTGGCCGGGTGGACGTTGACGTCGACCTCGGCGGTGTCGAGCGTCACGTAGAGCGCCGCCGTCGGGTGGCGGTCCCGGGCCAGAAAGTCCGCATAGGCCGCGCGCAGGGCGCCTTGCAGCAGCCGATCGCGGACCGGGCGGCCGTTGACGAACAGGTACTGGTGAGCGGCGTTGCCGCGGTTGTAGGTCGGAAGACCCGCGAAGCCCGACAGCCGCACGCCGTCGCGGACCTGGTCGATCTCCAGCGCGTTCTCCTGGAACTCGCGGCCCAGCACGGCGGCGAGGCGGGCGAGGCGGCCTTGCGGCCCCGGATGCTCCGGCGGCAGGCGCAGCATGCGGCGGCCGTCGATATCCAGCGAGAAGCCGACGCTCTCATTGGCCATGGCCTGGCGCTTGATCTCCTCGGTGATCGCCAGGGCCTCGGCGCGTTCGGACTTCATGAACTTGAGGCGCGCAGGGGTGGCGTAGAAGAGGTCGCGCACCTCGATCCGCGCCCCGTGCGGGCCGGGGAACGCGGCGGGGGCGACGTCGCCGACCTGGCCGCCCTCGACCAGGATCGAGAAGGCGTCCTTCTCGCCCTTGGCGCGGGAACTGATCTGCAGCCGCGCCACCGAGCCGATCGACGGCAGAGCCTCGCCCCGGAAGCCCATGGTGTGGATGCGCAGCAAGTCCCACAGGCCGTCGGCGTCCGGCGCCAGCTTGGAGGTCGCGTGGCGCTCGATGGCCACCGGCAGTTCCTCGGCCGACAAGCCGCAGCCGTCGTCGGCCACCAGGATGCGGGTCAGGCCGCCGCCGTGGGCCTCGACCTCGATCCGCGTGGCGCCGGCGTCGATGGCGTTGTCGACCAGCTCCTTGATGGCGCTGGCCGGCCGTTCGACCACCTCGCCGGCGGCGATGCGGTTGACGGTCTCGGGCGGCAGGCGGCGGATCGGCATCAAGCGGACTTTCACGAGGCAGGCCGGCGACCACAGGTGAGGTGGGGCGCCGACATTGCAACTCCTTAAGTTGCCGAACGAATGCCGATCGGCCAACCAGAGAGAGATCGGGAACCTTAGCTCGATTCCGCCCGCGTTCGAGGAACTGAAGATAGTGAGCCCGTTCCGTTTCGCCGCCACCAGCCTGGCGCTCTTGTTGGTCTGTGGCGGTTCCGCCTTCGCCCAGACGCAGGGCAAGAACGAGGTCTCGATCCATCAGACCAAGCCCGTGGACCTGACGCCCGTCGACAGCCAGGCGAACCTGGTCGAGGAACTGATCGTCAATGCGCGCTTGCCGGGACCGGCCTGGTGGAAAGTCTCCGACGCCGACACCACGGTCTACGTGATGGGCGCGCCCGCCTTCATGCCTGACAAGCTGGACTTCGACGACTCGGTGCTGCGCCGTCGTCTAGACGGGGCCAATGTGCTGATCATTGGCCAGCAGCCCGAGGTCAGAATTCTTAGCCTGCTGGGCCTGATCCCTGGGCGCGGCAAGGAGTTCATGGTGGAGCGTCCGATGCGTGACACTCTGCCGCCCGATCTGCGCGCCCGGCTCGAGAAGCAGTTGAAGGCGCGGGGCAAGAAGGCGGACGAGTACGACAAGCTCAAGCCGGCGCTAGCGGGCTTCATCATCGCCAACAGCCGGGGCGGCGATGGGGTCTCGATCAGCCTGGGCAAGTCCGTGGATCGTTTCCGCGACCTGGCCAAGAGCAAGGAGGTCAAGGTCCAGCCTAGGGTTAAGAAGCTGGACGACTACGACCTGATCGGCATGGTCAAGTCTCTGGCCGACGCCCCTCGGCCATTGCAGGAGCTCTGCCTCGACGCGGGCCTGAAGGAGGCCGAGAACGGTCTGGCCAGCATCCGCGAGACCGCCGAGCAGTGGGCCGAGGGCCAGGTGCGCGAGGTCGTCTCGGCCGAGCGCGGATATCAGCGGTGCCTGGCCTCCACGCCGTGGATCGCGCGCCAGTTCAAGGACGGCCAGGACGACGCCGTTTCCGCGATCAGCTCGGCCCTGAAGAAGCCCGGCAAGGCGGTGGCGGTGATCGAGCTGCGCTCGCTGCTGGCCGAAGGCGGCGTCCTTGACCGCCTGCGCGCCAAGGGCTTCACCGTGACAGCGCCCGAATAAGGTCAAGCTTCGGCCACACGGTCCCGCGAGGGTTGAGGCGGGACACGGAGGGGATGAGATGCGGACGATGCTGACAGGCCTGGCGCTGGCCGCCATGACGGCGAGCGGCGCGGCGCGGGCGCAGGTCATCGACGATCCCCAGGCCAATGTGGTCGAGGCGCTGGTGGTCAGCGCCAAGCTGCCGGGGCCGGCCTGGTGGCGGGTCTCGGACGGCGACACCACGATCTATGTGATGGGCGTGCCCAGCGCCCTGCCGAAAGGTCATGCCTGGGACCAGTCGGTGCTGGACCGCCGCCTGGACGGGGCCTTCGCCTTGCTGACGCCGCCGGTCTGGCAAGCCGGGCTGACCGACATTCCGGCCATGCTGAGGTTGCGCGGCAGTCTGAAGGACGACGGCGGCTGGGCCGCGCGGTCTCCCGCCTTGGCGGCGCGGACGCGGCGCGCCTGGACCGCCGTCGATCCCAAGAACGACGACGGCTGGCGCAAGTGGAAGCCGTTGCTCGTCGCGCTGCAGCTGAATGGCAAGGCCAACAACCAAGCCAAGCTCCAGACCTCGCAGCCGGACAAGACCATCGTCGAACTCGCCCGCAAGAAGCGCGTGAAGGCGCGGCCGGCGGCGACCCACAAGGCCATGCCGATGCTGAAGTCCCTGGTGCGCGAGCACAGCGAGGCGGCGGGGCTGGCCTGTCTGTCCGAGACGCTCGACGCCACCGAGGCGGGGCCCGCGCCGATCCGCTCCGCCGCCGAGGCCTGGTCGCACGGCCGGGTCAAGGACGCCCTGGCCGGCCCTCGCAGCGCCGAGCGTTGCGAGCTGCTGCTGCCGGGCGTGGCCGATCTCAAGCGCCAACTGGTCGATGACGAGGTCGAGGGCCTGGCGGGCCTGCTCAAGACCCCCGGTCACGCGGTCGCCTATTTCCCCCTGCGCGCCCTGGTCGCCGAGAACGGCGTGTTGGACAAGCTGCGGGCGCGCGGGATCACGGTGCGGACGCCGGCGGAGGGGTAGGGGCCGCGAAAACGCCCCCTCCGTCTCGTCGCTTCGCGCCGATCCACCTCCCCCGCGAGCGGGGCAG
>CAKZJK010000088.1 GCA_936942565.1 uncultured Caulobacter sp.
CCTGGCCCCGGCCAGTCGGTCATCCGTGTCGATCCCGAGCGGATCGACCGCCTGATCGACCTCGTCGGCGAGCTGGTCATCAACCAGGCCATGCTGGCGCAGCGCGTCGGCGAATATGGCATCGCCCCGTCCTCCAACCTGGCCATGGGCCTCGACGAGCTGGAACAGCTGACGCGCGAGATCCAGGACAGCGTGATGGCCATCCGCGCCCAGCCGGTGAAGTCGGTGTTCCAGCGCATGCCGCGTCTGGTCCGCGAAGTCGCCAACATGACGGGCAAGCAGGCTCGCCTGGTGATGGACGGTGAAAACACCGAGGTCGACAAGACGGTCATCGAGCGTCTGGCCGAACCGATCACCCACATGCTGCGCAACGCCATCGACCACGGGCTGGAAAGCCCCGATGAGCGCAAGGCCGCCGGCAAGAACCCCGAGGGCATGGTCCGCCTGGCCGCGCTGCACCGCAGCGGCCGGATCGTCATCGAGGTCTCGGACGACGGCAAGGGCATCAACCGCGAACGCGTCTTCTCGATCGCCGTCAAGAAGGGCCTGATCGCGCCCGACCTGCAGCTGACCGACGAAGAAATCGACAACCTGATCTTCCTTCCGGGCTTCTCGACCGCCGACAAGATCTCGGACGTGTCGGGCCGCGGCGTCGGCATGGACGTGGTCAAACGCTCGGTCCAGGCCTTGGGCGGTCGGATCTCGATCACCTCGCGTCCGGGCCAAGGCTCGACCTTCACGCTCAGCCTGCCGCTGACCCTGGCCGTCCTGGACGGCATGGTGGTCGACGTCGCCGGCGAGACCCTGGTCGTGCCGCTGGCCGCCATCGTCGAAAGCCTGCGCCCGAAGCCGGAAGAGATCCGTCCGCTGGGCCCCGTCGGCTCGGTGCTGGCCGTCCGCGACAGCTTCGTGCCGCTGATCGACGTTGGTCTGGCGCTCGGCTACCGGGACCAGAGCCCGCCGCCGACCGACGGCGTCGTGCTGCTGGTCGAGGGCGAGGACGGCTCGCGCGCGGCCCTGGTCGCCGACGCCATCCACGGCCAACGCCAGGTGGTCATCAAGTCGCTGGAGCAGAACTACCAGCAGGTCGAAGGCGTCGCCGCCGCGACGATCCTGGGCGACGGCCGCGTGGCTCTGATCCTCGATGTCGACGCCACGATCGGGATGCGGCGCCGCGAAGGCTCCACGCCCCGCCCCCCTGAACCCACTCTCATCGCCGCGGAGTAAGTCATGACAGATCATGCCACCGCCACCGGCGCTGAACGCCGAGAACTCATTTCCTTCCAGGTGGGCGACCAGGAGTACTGCGTCGACATCATGGCCGTCCGCGAAATCCGCGGCTGGAGCCCGGCGACGACCCTTCCGCAATCGCCCGGCTAC
>CAKZJK010000089.1 GCA_936942565.1 uncultured Caulobacter sp.
CGGCGCATCGCCTGGCGAGCGCTCTCGAGGAGCGTGGACTTCTGTCCATCCAAGGTCGGCGTGTCCGACTGGGGCAACGCCTTCTCTATCTCGGCGCTCAGGCCCGCGATGCGAACGGACTTATCGAGGTCGCGAGGCCAAAACTGGAGGCGCTGACCGCCGAAACGAGCGAGTCCACCAATCTGGGAGTGCTGGTTGGCGATGAGGTGATCTATGTCGCCCAGGTCGAGGGGCAGCGCCGTCTGACGGTTCGCCACCGGGTCGGCGACCGTAACCTCGCCAAGGAGACCGCGCTGGGGCGCGCGCTTCTGCTCGACGCCAGGCCCGACCGTTTGGAGGCCTTGCTCGCGCTATCCTCGACAGCCGAGGCCGAAGCGTTCCGCGCCGAGATGGATCTGGTCGTGGCTCGGGGCTACGCGGCCCACATTCAGGAGGGCGGCGACCGGATTTGCTGTCTCGCCGCCCCGATCCGAGACGCCAGCGGCGAGGTCGTCGCCGCCATCAGCGTCTCCAGCATTCCGCAGTATATGGACGCGGCGCGCATCGAGGCCGTGGCGCCGCGCCTGCTCGCCGTCGCGATGGACGTCAGCGTCGCGCTTGGTCATGCGCCGGGAAACAGCGCGGGGCGTTGATTAGCGGGTCGCCGCCCTCGGCTCCAGGCTCATCGCCCGCGCGGCGATCGCCGCTTGGGTGCGATTGTGGACGTTCAGTTTCCGCATCACCGCGGTCATGTGCGCCTTGACCGTCGCCTCGGCGATCCCGAGGTCGAAAGCGATCTGCTTGTTCAAGAGTCCTGAGTTGACGCCCTCGAGAACCTTGAGCTGCGTCGGCGTCAGATCGCAAAGCCCGACCCGCGTCGTGGCTTCGATATTGTCCTGATTTTTCCCGGTCATGTTCACCCCTGCTTTTCCTGCTCCACACCGCTCCTCTTTCGATGAGCGGCCTCCGCCTTGGTCTGTGCGCCGGTCTTCGCCAGCGGGCGGTTTGTGTCTACGAACGTAGTTATATTAGTTGGACAGATTCAAACGGAATGGTCAATGTTAACGCAAACAATTTCCGCTGACGTTGCCATTGGCCTGAATCTGTTGGACAGGTTCTGGGTTATTGGCGCCAAAGGGAGGGGCGGATGAGCCAGGGGCGTCTAGCCGATCAGGCCTATCTGGGCATCGTCGAGATGATCAAGGTCGAGGGGCTGACTCCAGGCGATCGTCTGCCGTCCGAGGCCCGTCTGGCCGAGATCTTCGGCATGTCGCGCACGATCGTCCGCGAGGCGCTGGTCAGGCTCGCCGCCGACAGCATCACCGAGGCGCGCCGCGGCGCTGGCTCTTTCGTCAAGAACCGGCCGTCCGACAAGCTCGGCGCCTATATGCCCTTGTCCGAGTTGCCCTCGACACTGGGCAGCTACGAGGTGCGGTTCGTGCTCGAGGCCGAAGCCGCGCGCCTGGCCGCCGCGCGGCGATCGAGCGAGGAGATGGCGGGCATCGAGGAGGCGCTATCGCGGCTGCGCGAGGCGCTGTTGTCCAATGCGCCGGCCCACGACGAGGATATGGAGCTTCACCGCCGGATTGTGTTGGCCACCGCCAACCCGGCTTTCCTGGTGACGTTCGAGGCGCTGCAGCCCGATGTCGACAAGATCATGCGCGCGGGCGTAGATATCTCGCGTTCGCGGCCGCCCGAGGCGATCGACGAGATGATGCGCGAACACGAACTGATCGTGGAAGCGATCCGAGCCCAGGACGGCGATAGCGCGGCCTTGGCCATGCGATGGCACCTGTCGCGCGGCCGAAAGCGGCTCATGCCCTAGTTTCGCGCGGCGGCTGGCGCGGTCGTCGACACCCAGACCTTGACGCGATCGCAAAGGCCCTCGGGCGAGATCGAGCCGTCCAGGGTCAGAACGCCCTCGCTCCGAGCGGGGCGCTCCAGGGTCGCGAGCTGGCTGTCCAGGAGGCTGGGCGGCATGTAGTGCCCGGGCCTCTGGCTCATTCGCCGCTCCAGCTCGTCACGGCCAAGATCCAAGAGCACGAAGCGAGCGGAAGGGCCGATCGTGGCGCGGAGGCGTTCGCGATAGCGCAACCGCAGCGCCGAGCAAGCGGCGACCACCTGTCCGTCGGTCGCCAGGCTCTCCTTGATCGCCAAGCCCAGCCGATCCAACCACGGCCAGCGGTCGTCGTCCGTCAGGGCCTGGCCCGCGCGCATCTTCGCGACCGCCGCTTCCTCATGGAAGGCGTCCCCCTCCAGGAAGGCGCAGTCGAGACGGCTCGCGAGGAGAGCGCCCAGAGTCGACTTCCCACAGCCGCTGACGCCCATGGTCACGATGGCCAGGCCTTCCGGCCGCGCGAGGCGAGATGACGTCCGCAAACGGTCTCCTTGGGAACAGGCCGACCGCTCTGGACGAACGCGCGCTGACATGGCCGGCTGGAGAACGGTTTCTACCGACCAGCTCATCAGGCGTAACTACGACCATGGTCGCGGATGCTCGAGCGCGGGTGATCTCCTATCGCTGGGCGATAGTGACAGGGAGAGTGATATGAGAGCGGTTTTCTTCGCGGCGATCCTGGCGGCGTCGGCCCCGGCCTTTGCGGAAACCCGCTCCGTCCTGACGTCCATCCCCGACGATCCTCGCGCGGTCGTGGTCAAGGCCGTCGGCGACGGGCGCGCGGACGACACGGACGCGATCCAGAAGGCCATCGACGCCGCGCGCGACAAGACCGGCCATGGTCTCGTGTTCCTGCCATCGGGGCGCTATCGGCTGAGCCGCACGCTGCTCGTGCCCCCGGGCGTTCGCATCTTCGGCATGGGCGCGACCCGTCCGGTGTTCGTGCTCGGCGCGAATACCCCAGGCTTCCAGACCGGCGTCGCGACGATGATCGCCTTCACCGGCGGTGACCAGTACCAGGTCGGCGACATTCCCGTACCGGTTCCGACCGTCCGCCCCACGACCACCAAGGTGCGCGACGCCAACTCCGGCACCTTCTATTCGTCGATGAGCAACATCGACGTCGAGATCGGCGAGGGCAATCCCGCGGCGGCCGCCGTCCGCTTCCGGATGGCGCAGCACGCGTTCCTCCGGCACATGGACTTCCGCCTGGGTTCGGCTTTCGCCGGCGTCTATCAGGCTGGCAACATCATGGAGGACGTGCACTTCCACGGCGGCCGATACGGCATCGTCACCGAGAAGACCTCGCCCGCTTGGCAGTTCACCCTGGTCGACTCCACCTTCGACGGCCAGCGCGACGCGGCGATCCGCGAGCACGAGGTCGACCTGACCCTGGTCAATGTCGGCATCAAGAACACGCCTGTCGGGATCGAGATCGATCGCGGCTACAGCGACAGCCTGTGGGGCAAGAACGTCCGCTTCGAGAATGTCTCCAAGGCCGGGGTCGTGATCTCGGCCGAGAACAGTGTCTTCACCCAGGTCGGCTTCGACAACGCGACCGCCACCAACACGCCGGTGTTCGCCCGTTTCCGCGACAGCGGCAAGACCCTGGCCGGCAAGGGCAAGGACT
>CAKZJK010000090.1 GCA_936942565.1 uncultured Caulobacter sp.
CACGAAGTCCGGCGCGATCTGCGGGCCGCGCGCCTTGAGGGCGGCGGGCAGCATGATCACCGGGTTGATGCTGCTCATCTCGGCGTAGAACGGGATCGGCTCGGGGCGGCCCTGGGCGATGGCCAGCAGGGCGAGACCCCCGCGGCGCGAACCGGTGAAGCCGGCCGCCTTGACGCGCGGATCGGCGACCAGGGCTTGGCTGACCTCATAGCCGCTATCGTGGATCATCGAGAATACGCCCGGATGCAGGCCGCAGGCGGCGACGGCGGCCTGGATGGCGCGGCCGACCAGCTCCGAGGCGCCGGGGTGGGCCGGGTGGGCCTTGACGATGACCGGGCAGCCGGCCGCCAGGGCCGAGGCGGTGTCGCCGCCGGCCACCGAGAAGGCCAGCGGGAAGTTCGACGCCCCGAACACCGCCACCGGGCCGAGCGGCACGTTGCGCAGGCGCAGGTCCGGACGCGGCAGCGGCTTGCGGTCCGGCAGGGCCGGGTCGATGCGGGCTTCCAGGAAGCCGCCGTCGCGCAGCACGCTGGCGAACAGGCGCAGCTGGCCGACCGTGCGACCGCGCTCGCCTTCCAGGCGCGGGCGGGGCAGGCCGGTCTCGGCCATGGTGCGGACGATCAGATCATCGCCGATGGCCTCGATGTGCTCGGCGATCGTCTCGAGGAAGGTCGCGCGGGTCTCGTAGGGCAGGGCGCGGTAGCTGGCGAAGGCCTCGTAGGCCAGGGCCGCGGCGGCGTCGACGTCCGCCTTGGTCGCGCCGCCGAACGCGGGCTCCAGGATCTCGCCGGTCGCCGGATTGACGCCCTTGATCTCGCCGTTGGTCCCCTTGCGGCTTTCGCCGCCGATCAGAAGCTGGCCGGTCAGATGCACGTTGGTCGTCCTGCGAGTGTTGTCGTTGCGATCGCTATAGATGGGAGCGCTAACATGACAAGTCCATGCGCGCGGTCCGGCTTTGAGCGCCAGAACGCCGTCGCCGGTCCCAAGGCGGCCTTTGAAACGCGGTTC
>CAKZJK010000091.1 GCA_936942565.1 uncultured Caulobacter sp.
TGGCTCTACGCCGGCGGCGAGTGGCGTCGCCTGCCGGGCGACATCACGCTCAACGCCTGCGTCCAGCAGCTGTTCGGCGGACGCTGCGAGAAGACCAGCGCGGTCGCCTATGGCCGCTGGGGCGAGGAAACCCTGCGCCTGCTGCAAGGGCGCGTGGAAGCCTCGCCCGATAATCGAAGCTTCCATACCGTGTTCGAGCAGGCGCCAAACTGCCCTAGCCCGAACGCCGGATAGGTTTATAAGTGTAATCCATGAGCAAGACCGTCCTCGCCGCCGCCGTTGTTCTCGCCGCCACGGGCTTCGCGCTCGCCGGCTGCCAGAAGGAGATCAAGCCGCCCTTCGAGCAGGGCGTCTGCTTCCACGTGGCGACGAACAAGGACAAGACCCTGCGCTACAACCCCGTGGCCCGTGACGTGCCGACGATGGAGGAATGCGCGGCCACCCTGGAAGGGATGCGCATTCGCTTTGTCCGCCTGGGGCAGTCCAACAGCCAGGGCATGGTCGGCGCCTACCAGGGCTCCTTCATCTTCATCGAGAAGGAAGGCATCTACCTGGGCCAGACCTACGACGGGCCGCGCTTCATGTCGCTGGTGCGCACGGGCGACGGTCGCCTCGCCGTCCCGGGCGCCATTCGGCGCGTCCCCGCCGAGTAGAGGCGTCGTGGAACGGGGGAAGGTTTGTCCGTCCACAGCCGTCTTTCTCGTCCACAAGAACATATTGAGAACAAAACTTGCGCGGCGTTTAACGGCTCGTTAACGTGCGCTCTCAGATTCCGGCGCATGGGTCGCCGGGCGAGAGCAAGGTCAAGCGATGGCGGGCAGCGTCAATAAGGTCATTCTGGTGGGCAATCTCGGCGCCGATCCCGAGATCCGCAGCCTGGGTTCGGGCGACCGCGTCGCCAATCTCCGTATCGCCACGTCCGAGACCTGGCGCGACCGCAACAGCGGCGAGCGCAAGGAAAAGACCGAATGGCACCGCGTGGTCATCTTCAACGATAACCTGGTCAAGGTGGCCGAGCAGTACCTCAAGAAGGGCTCGACGGTTTACATCGAGGGCGCGCTGCAGACCCGCAAGTGGACCGACAACACCGGCCAGGAGAAGTACTCCACGGAGATCGTGCTGCAGAAGTTCCGCGGCGAACTGACCATGCTGGGCGGCCGCGGCGACGGCGCCGGCGCTTCGTCGGGCGGCGGTGACGAGTACGGCGGTGGCTATTCGGGCGGCGGCTCCAGCTTCGGCGGCGGCGGCCAGCGCAGCCAGCCCAGCGGCCCGCGCGAGAGCTTCTCGGCCGATCTGGACGACGAGATTCCGTTCTAGGGCCGAACACGGCTATAATTGTAAATAGCGGCCGGTTCCCTTTGGAGCCGGCCGTTTTTTATTGCATCCGCCACCTCGAGCTCGGCCGCGATAACGTGGGTAAAACCGACTAGGCGCGGCTGCAAATAGACGGCGCGACGATCATTCGGGTGCTCGTCCCAAAAAGGCGGAGGGAAGCCGCAACGGATGGAGACTTGCGCTGGCGAACTCGCGAGGTCCTGGCATGCGCAATGTTCCTTGCAGCTCAATCGAGCTTGTCGCCTCAGGCCGAAGGATTTGACTCTCCGCTGACGTTCGGAACGGCCGCTCTCAGGGGGCGCCGAGTTCGTCGGAAGCGTGTCCCACGCGTCACGGCGCCGCCGTTGACTAGCGAATGGCGCTTGAGCTCAAGGACAAAGAAAAACGCCGCCCCTTCTTTAGAGGGGGCGGCGATCCAGGCAAGAAAAGGAGGAGGCGCCTAGAAGTTGTAGCGGAGGCCAACGATGAACTGACGGCCGCTGTGGGTGTACACGTTCAGCCGGTTGCTATCGCCGACGTACTGGTCGTTGAACTCGTCGGTCAGGTTCACGCCCTCGACCGAGAGCTTCAGGTTGTCGCGGATATTCCAGCTGGCCTGCATGTCGACGTTCAGGGTCTCGTTGGTGCCTTGGATGGTGTTGCCGTCGCTGCCGGGGACCTGGGTCAGGTAGCCGTCGCGATAGGCCAACGAGCCGCGCACGCTCCACTTCGGGGTCTCGTAGTACAGCGTCAGGTTGGCGGCGTTCTTCGACAGGCCCACCAGGGTGGCGTTGACCGTCGGCGCGCCTTGGGTGGTCGAGGTCAGGTACTCGATCTTGGAGTCGACATAGGTGTAGTTGGCGATCACGCCGAAGTTGCTCATCCAGCCCGGCAGGAAGGTGAAGGGCTGCTGTACGTTGAGCTCAAAGCCCTTCAGGTCGCCGCCGTCGGAGTTCACCGGCTGTGTGACCTGGAAAACCTGATCGGGCGTGGCGCCGGTGCCGGTCAGCAAGGAGTCCGGCAGGCCTAGCGTGCTGTAGACGGCTTCGCGGCGCAGAGTCGCCACGAACGTGTCGATCCGCTTGAAGAAGAACCCGGCCGCCAGCATCGTCCCTGAAGCAGGATACCATTCCAGCGACACATCAAGATTCTTCGACTGAGTGGGTTTCAGGAAGGGGTTGCCCGAGCTGTAGTTGCGGTTGGCGCCCTGAACGGAGACGTCGCCGCCGGGCGACAGCGAGCCGATGCCGGGACGGGCGATCGTCTTGGCGGCGCTGAAACGGGCGACGAAGGTGTCGGTGACGTCGGCGGCGAGGTTGAACGAGGGCAGGGTCAGGTCGTAGTCGCGCTTCACCTCGACCCGCTGGATCGAGCCGGAGACCGCGGCGTAACCGGCCGATTCCTGTTGGGTGTGGACGCGGCGGACGCCGGCGTCACCGCGGAACGGCAGGCCGAAGGACTCGAAGCGGAAGTCGGCCTGGACGTAGGCGCCGGTGTCCTGCTCCTCGACCGCCCCATACTGGCCGCGCGCCGAGCTGTTGTTGGTGTTGGTCAGGGCGTAGATGCCGGTGTTGCTGTAGATGTTCAGCAAGGCGGCGTACTTGTCGATGTCCGGAACCAGCCAGGCCGTGGCGTTGCCGGCCGGCATGTCCAGCCCCTTGCCAAAGCCGCTGAACACCTTTGAGACCGAGGCCAGTTCGGCGGCGGTCAGGGTCTGGCTGACCGTCTCGCTGGTGCGATACTGGCCGTAGCTGTCGTACTCGAACTTGCGCCAGTCGACGCCGGCCTTGATCTTGATGTTTTGGTTGGCCTCCCACTCGCCGTAAATCTTGGCGGTCGAGAACTGGTTCTCGACGAACTGCGGCCGGATGCGGACTTCCGACGTGCCGTTGATGGCTGACCAGTTGGCCGGATCAGTCGGGTCGAAGCCGAGCAGGATCTGCGGCGCGCGACCCTTGCGGAAGTCGTACTGGTAGTTGGCGCTGTTGGCGCGGTCGAAGGTGACGATCGTGGAGACCGGCTGGGTGAAGGTCGAGTCCGCGTAGCCGGCGATGGCGCCCACCACCAGACGATCGCCGATGTTGCGCTTGGCCGACAGGGTGAACTGCTTGAACTCGGTGTTCAGCTCGTCATAGGCCGACTGGGTGCGCAGATCGACATTATCCATCCGCGCATAGACCAGGTTGCCGTTCTCGACGACGCCGTCGCGGATGATCGTCTGCGGCTTGCCGACGCCGGCGCGCGACAGGCCGAGGGCCTGCAGCTGGGCCTCCTTTCGAATGCCGTGCAGATAGGCGTAGAGCGTATCCAGCGTGATCTCGGTGTCGGCGTCGGGTTTGAACTGCAGCGAGCCCGCCAGGCCCAGGCGCTTGTTGTTGATGTCGTAGCTGACATAGGCCGGGATGCGTGGGGCGAAGATGCCGGTCGTCGGGTCGGTGTTGTTGATCTGGGCGATCGTGTAGCCCGGCACCGTCGAGGCGGCGTTGA